>RPQK01000254.1 GCA_003819755.1 Acidobacteriota bacterium
AGGGACACAAGCGACTGTGCCCCCTTTCAGGTCCCTCGTGTCCTTTGTGTCCTTTGTGTCCTTTGTGTCCTTGATTCCTAGCTTCCCAGCTTCGCCCGTACCGTATCGTTTACCGCCTTTCCGTCCACGACTTTCCCGGCGAACTTGGCCATCACCGCCTTCATCACCCGGCCCATGTCCTTGGCCGAGCTCGCCTGAACTTCCTGGATGGCCTCGGACACCGCCCGCTCTATTTCCTCTTGGCCGACGGCAGCAGGCAGATAGGTCTCGATCATTTTCAGCTCCGCCTGCTCCTGTTCGGCAAGATCGGGTCTTCCGCCCTTGGTGAACTGTTCGATCGATTCCTTCCTTTGCTTGACCAGGGTCTGCAGGATCTGGATGTCCTCGGCTTCCGTCAGCGGCCTCTTCTTCTCGATTTCCTTGTTCTTGAGCGCAGTTTTCAACCCCCTCAGAACGCTAAGCCGCAACGCTTCTTTGGCCTTCATCGCCTCCGCAATTTCTTTCTGTATCCGCTCGATCAGTGCCATCTCATCCTCCGTTCAGCGTCTAATGATAACCGAGGAAGATAAGCGCGTTACAGGCTTGGTTTCCGGGCGACGATGAGCCGGCCTCCACCTGGGGCGGGCGAGGAAAGATCGAGCTGTGAGGCGCGTCGAGCGAGGTAGTTGATAAAAGAATGGGGAAGCCTTCGCCAGGCGAGGCCGAACAGTCTTCGGCGAGCCACTCGCGCCTGCTGCATCAGCTCGAGCAGGTCCCAGGAGAAGATGAGCCCGTTTCTCAGGTAAGGTCTTATTGTCACGATCTCAAACCCCGCCTTTTCCAGCGCTTCCCGCCAGCGGGATTCAGGCCACAGGTTTAGATGGCGCAATTGCTGGTTGCGCCACCGGGAGTAGCGGGGGAAGGGAAGCGCGAGACATTCCGAAAAACGCTCAGTTGGAACCGTGAAGACAAGCCGGCCACCCGACCGCAGCAGCCTTCCTGCTTTGGCGAGAACCGGATGCAGGTCCGGGATGTGCTCGAGAACCGAGTTGCTGATAATTGTCCCGAAACAGTTTTCCGGCAAGGTTGAACGTTCGACTAAGGCGTTTTCGAGTTTGAGATACAGACCCACTCGCGAGGCCTGGGTCAAGGCTTTAGGGTCAGGATCAATGCCGGCATCCACATGGTTCAGGACCATGGAGCTGACAAGGCCGTCGCCGCATCCCAGGTCCAGAGTGGGTCGGGGGAACTCGCATTGCCGGAGTACCGCTATTTCCGCGGCTCGCCACAAGCCAAGCGAAGGCCCTTGCAGACGGAACAGCCAGTACAGAGTAGTCGCATCGAGGGTCAGGGTTTGGGACATAGAAACCAGAGGTGCTGGTTCTATTGTAGAAGCGAAGAAGCGAAGCGGCAAAGCGGTATGCTGACGGCTGACCGCCGACGGCTGACGAAGCAGGGGTCTAAGCGGCGGTGATAAGCGCGGTTAGACCCCTGCTTCGTCAGCGGTCAGCCGTCAGCGGAATCACGGCAGCACCGTCTCGCCCATGAGATACCGGTCGCACTCGCGGGCCGCGCCCCGGCCTTCGTTGATCGCCCAGACAACGAGGCTTTGGCCGCGCCGTACGTCCCCGGCCGCAAATACCCCCGGCACGTTGGTGGCAAACTTCCCATATTCGGCCGCCACGTTCGTCCGGGTATCGGTCTTGACTCCGAGGTTGTCGAGCAAATGGTTCTCCGGGCCGAGAAAGCCGAGGGCGAGCAGCACGAGTTGCGCCGGAATGAACTTCTCCGTCCCGGGGATCTCCCGTGGCGCCATTCTGCCATTCTCACTGACCCATTGGACCTGAACGGTTTCCAGGCCCCTTACGTGATCTTTTTCATCTCCGACGAAACGTTTGGTCATCACCGCAAAGTCGCGTGGGTCACTACCAAACCGGATCCGCGCTTCCTCCTGGCCGTAGTCGGTTCGCAGGATACGGGGCCATTCTGGCCATGGATTGTCGGGCGCTCGTTCATTCGGCGGCCGTGAGAGGATTTCCAGTTGAAGCAGACTGCGGCAGCCGTGCCGGAGTGCGGTGCCTACGCAGTCCGTCCCGGTATCACCCCCGCCGATCACCACGACGTCGAGGTCTTTTGCCGAAATGAACTTCTGGTCGCGGTGCTGGCTGTCAAGCAGACTCTTGGTGTTGAGATGCAGGAATTCCATCGCAAAATGGATTCCTGAAAGTGAGCGGCCGGGGACGGGAAGGTCCCTGGCCTGTGTCGCACCGCAACTCAGTATCACGGCATCAAAACTTCGGAGCAGGCGATCGACAGGATAGGTGACGCCGACGTTCGTGCCTGTCACAAATCGAATGCCCTCTTTGGCCATCAGATCGATGCGTCTCTGGACGACCCGCTTGTCGAGCTTCATGGCGGGGATTCCATACATCAGCAGCCCGCCGATCCGGTCATGGCGTTCGAAGACAGTCACGGAATGCCCGGCCCGATTCAGTTGCGCGGCTGCGGCCAGCCCGGCTGGGCCCGATCCGACGACCGCCGCCTTCTTGCCGGTCCGTTCGAAAGGAGGCTCGGGGACGATCCAATGGTTTTCGAACCCCTTTTCGATGATCGAATACTCGATGTTCTTGATCGTCACCGGCGGCGCATTTATTCCCAGGACGCATGACCCCTCGCACGGAGCCGGACAGACCCGGCCGGTGAACTCCGGGAAGTTGTTCGTCTTCAGAAGCCTTTCAAGGGCGTCCTCCCACTCGCCGCGGTAGACCAGATCGTTCCACTCCGGGATGAGGTTGTTTATGGGACAACCCGTCGCGGCCCCGGAGAGGAGGAATCCCGAGTGGCAGAAGGGAACGCCGCAGTCCATGCAACGGGCGCCCTGTCTTTGAAGCAGCTCGACTTCGCAATGTGCGTGAAACTCATGCCAGTCTTTGACCCGAAGTGCCGGCGACCTCTCGGTGCCCACCTCTCGGGAATACTCCATGAAACCGGTTTGTTTACCCATGGTTAAGTCCTCTTAACGCGGTTCAGGTTCCGGGTTCTGAGCTCTCGGTTCAAGGTTCTGCCTCCTCGGTTCCCGGTTTCAAACCCCGAACCCCGAACCCCGAACCCCGAACCCCGAACCGTGTCAGCCTACGTTCCGCCAACCCTCGTCAGATCGCGCACATTCTGTTCAAACGCGAGCATCACGGCTTCCTCTTCGGAAATCCCCGTTTCCTTAATCCGGTTCTGCGCTTCGATCATCCGGCGGTAGTCGTTCGGGTAGACTTTCAGCAACCTCTCAACAGCCGCCGGCCAGGTCGCGAGCACCTCTTTTCCCAGTGGACTGCCGGTATATTCGACGTGGCGAACGACCATTTCACGGATGGCTTCGATTTCCTCGTCGTCTTCCAGCTTGAAGATCTCCACCATCTGGCGATTACAGCGGCGCGGAAAACTGCCGTCGTCGTCGAAGACGTAAGCCACGCCTCCCGACATTCCCGCCGCAAAGTTTCGTCCAGCCCGGCGCAATACGACCACTTTCCCGCCCGTCATGTACTCGCAGCCGTGATCTCCGACCGCTTCCACAACCGCATGGACGCCGCTGTTCCTGACGCAGAAGCGCTCTCCCGCCATGCCGGAAATGTAGGCTTCGCCGCTCGTCGCGCCGTAGAGCGCCACATTGCCGATGATCACATTGTTCTCCGGCCGGAAGGTGGAACCACGCGGAGGGTAGGCGATGATTTTGCCACCTGAAAGCCCTTTCCCGATGTAGTCATTCGAATCACCCTCCAAAATCAGCGTGATACCTCCAGGGACGAAGGCGCCGAAGCTTTGCCCGGCTGATCCCTGGAAGTGAAGCTGGACGGTGTCCTCGGGCAGTCCCTTGGAACCATAGCGACGGGTGACCTCACTGCCCAGCATCGTTCCCACGACGCGGTTCGTGTTACGTATCGGCAAGGTTGCGCTGACCGGTGTCCCGTTTTCCAGGGCCGCCTGGCAAAGATCAAGCAAAACGCTCTTGTCGAGCGACTTCTCCAGCGAGTGGCCCTGCGCCATCTGCCGGACGCGTCCGACCTTTGGGGAGACTTCTGGCTGAGCCAGAATCGGCGAGAAATCAAGGCCCCGGGCTTTCCAGTGAGCAATGGCCCGGCGCATTTCAAGCCTTTCGCTTCGGCCCACCATTTCATTGATAGTCCGAAAACCCAGCTGTGCCATCAGTTCGCGTACTTCCTGCGCAATAAAGCGCATGAAGTTCTCGACGTGTTCCGGACGGCCGGCGAACCGTTCCCGCAGTGCTGGATCCTGGGTGGCAATGCCGGCGGGGCAGGTGTTCAAGTGGCAGGCCCGCATCATGACGCAGCCGAGGACGACCAGGGGCGCTGTCGCGAAACCAAACTCCTCCGCCCCCAGCAGGGCGCCAATGACCACGTCCCGCCCGGTCTTCAGCTGTCCGTCCACTTCGACGGCCACCCGACTGCGCAGGTCGTTCAGCAGGAGTGTCTGCTGGGTCTCGGCCAACCCCAGTTCCCACGGGATCCCGGCATGTTTAATACCGGTCAAAGGCGAGGCCCCGGTTCCGCCGTCGTACCCGCTGATCAGAATGACATCCGCCCGGGCTTTCGCCACGCCGGCGGCTATCGTTCCGACGCCGATCTCCGCCACCAGCTTGACGCTGACTCTCGCATCCTCGTTCGCGTTCTTCAAGTCGTGGATGAGCTCCGCAAGGTCCTCGATCGAGTAGATGTCATGATGAGGTGGCGGAGAGATCAACCCGACGCCGGGCGTCGAGTGGCGGACCCGGGCAATCCACGGGTAGACCTTGTGACCGGGCAGCTGGCCCCCCTCGCCGGGCTTCGCTCCCTGCGCCATCTTGATCTGCAGCTCGCGCGCGTTGATCAGGTACTCGCTCGTGACGCCAAAACGCCCCGAGGCGACCTGCTTGATCGCGCTGTTGAGCGAATCTCCGTTTCCCAGGGGGACGTAGCGGGCTGGGTCTTCGCCGCCTTCGCCTGTATTGCTCTTAGCGCCGATCCGATTCATCGCGACCGCGAGGGCCTCGTGGGCTTCCTTGCTGATCGACCCGTACGACATCGCGCCGGTTTTAAACCGCTTCACGATTGACTCGACCGGTTCCACCTCGTCCAAAGGCACCGGCTCCCGATCGAGTTTCAAATCAAAGAGCCCGCGCAGAGTACAAAGACGAGCCGATTGATCATTCACGAGCTGGCTGTATCGCTGGAAAACCTGATAGCTGCCGGTCCGGCTGGCACGCTGCAGCAGGTGAATCGTTTCAGGGTTGAAAAGGTGATATTCCCCGTCACGGCGCCACTTGTACTGTCCACCATTTTCCAGCACGTGATGCGTCACCGGTCGGCGTGGAAACGCTTTCTCGTGGCGCAATCTGACCTCTTGCGCCACCTCGTCCGCGCCTATCCCCGAAACCCGCGAAGGGGTCCAGGTAAAGTACTTGTCGATAATCTTCTGGTTGAGCCCGATGGCCTCAAAGATCTGCGCCCCGTGGTAACTCTGGATGGTCGAAATGCCCATCTTCGACATCACCTTCAGGACCCCCTTGCTGATCGATTTCACGTAGTTCTTGACCGCAGTCTTGTGATCCAGACCCGGCAGCATCCCCTGTCGAATCATGTCGTCCAGCGTTTCGAAGGCCAGGTAGGGGTTGACCGCACTCGCGCCGTAGCTGATCAGGAGGGCAAAATGGTGCGTCTCTCTCGGCTCGCCGCCTTCCAGGATCAGCCCCACCCGCGTCCGCGTCCCTTCGCGAATCAGGTGATGGTGGACTCCGGAAACCGCGAGCAAGGCGGGAATCGGCGCAAACTGACGATTGACACCCCAGTCAGAGAGGATCAGGAATTCGTAACCGTCAGCGATGGCTTCGCTCGCGCTTCGGCACAGCTCCTCCATCGCTCTTTCCAGGCCGGGCCCGCCGTCTTCCACCCGAAAGAGGATCGGCAATGTGAACGTCTTGAAACCCGTGTGCGAGCCGGTCGCCCCGGGGCCGGTCCCATCCAGATGGCGCAGCTTTTCCAGTTCCTCGTTGGCGAGGATGGGTGACGGCAGCTCGATCTGCCGAGCCGACTCGGGGCTCGGCTGGAGCAGGTTGCGCTCCGGGCCGATACTCGTCTCGACAGACATGATCAGTTCTTCCCGAATCGAATCGACCGGAGGGTTCGTCACCTGCGCAAAGAGCTGCTTCAAGTAACTGTAGAGCAGCTGGGGACGATCCGACAGCACCGCGAGCGGCGCGTCGTTGCCCATGGATCCGACCGGCTCCGTCCCGTCTCTCGCCATCGGTGCGAGGATCATCTGCAGATCTTCCGTTGAGTAGCCAAAGGCGACCTGGCGAAGACGAACGGTTTCGTGGTCCGGTGCATAGACATGGGGAGGATCGGGGAGGTCCTCAAACAGGACCAGGCTCTGCTTGATCCATTCGGCGTACGGCTTCTCGCTGGCGATAGATTTCTTGATCTCATCGTCGGCGATTATCCGCCCCTGTTCGAGATCGACGAGAAGCATACGTCCAGGTTGAAGGCGTCCCTTCTCCAACACCATTTCGGGAGGGATGTCCAGAACCCCAACCTCCGAAGCCATCAAAACACGGTCGTCTTTCGTGACGTAGTACCGGGAAGGACGGAGGCCGTTCCGGTCCAATACCGCTCCGATCCGTGTCCCGTCTGTGAAAGCGATAGAGGCCGGGCCGTCCCAAGGCTCCATAAGGGCCGAGTGGTACTCGTAGAAGGCTCGGACTTCCGGCGACATGGACTCGTGCTTGTTCCACGGTTCCGGGATCATCATCATCACGGCATGAGGCAGGCTGCGTCCGGCCAGAACCAGTAATTCCAGAACGTTGTCGAGCATGGCTGAATCGCTGCCGCTGTCGTCGATGACAGGGACCACATGCCGGATGTCGGTCCCGAAGAGCTCGGATTGGAACATGCTCTCGCGCGCGTGCATCCAGTTGATGTTGCCGCGCAGAGTGTTGATCTCGCCGTTATGCGAAATGTACCGGTAAGGGTGAGCCCTCGCCCAGCTCGGAAAAGTATTCGTGCTGAACCGGGAATGCACCATCGCCAGCGCCGTCTCGAGGGCCGGGTTGCCGAGATCCGGGTAGAAGGGAAGAAGCTGATCGGCTTTCAGCATTCCCTTGTATACGAGTGTCTTGAAGGACAGGCTGCACACGTAGAACATATGCCGCTGGGCGATCGTGCTCGCCTTGGCCTTCTTCTCGATCCGCTTGCGGATGACGTAGAGCTTGCGTTCAAAAGGTATCCCGGCGGCCGTATTCACCCCTCGGGCGACAAAGACCTGACGGACCACCGGCTCGGAGTTTTTCGCGGTGGCTCCGATAGGAGAATCGTCCGTCGGTACGTCTCGCCAGCCCAGGACCTGCTGGCCCTCTTCGCGGACGATTTGCTCGAAGAGTTGCTCGCAGCGGGTGCGGTCCGCGGCTATGGAGGGAAGAAAGATGGTTCCCGCGGCGTAGTCCCCGGATTCAGGTAGTCGAATTCTCAGGCGGTCGCACTCGTCGCGTAAAAAGCGGTCCGGCATCTGGATGAGTATGCCGGCGCCGTCGCCGGTATTATCCTCGCAGCCACAGGCCCCGCGGTGCTCCAGATTCAAGAGAATCTGAAGCCCCTGCTGGATGATCTGGTGGGACTTGCGGCTTTTCATGTCTGCCACGAATCCGACTCCGCAGGACTCGTGCTCGTACCACGGATCGTAAAGCCCCTGTTTCCCCGGACCCATCGAGCCTGTCATGACTACCTCCCTAACGTGGCCGGATATGGTTGAAGACCGATTCTTATCCACGAATTCCACGAATCACACGAATTGACGATGTAACCGCCAGTTCGTGTAATTCGTGGAATTCGTGGATAAGAATCGGTCTTCAACCAAGCGTGCATTCCGGCGCTGTCTCAATTCTCCATCGTCCGCTGTCTTGGCTCTGCTTTCCGTTTCGCGACGA
Organism: Acidobacteriota bacterium; assembly: GCA_003819755.1. Taxonomy (GTDB): domain Bacteria; phylum Acidobacteriota; class UBA6911; order RPQK01; family RPQK01; genus RPQK01. Next base: position 7,946 of record RPQK01000254.1, read on the forward strand.
CCTGACTGTTAGGAGCGACATCAGGCTGCCGCAAGAGTTGAATAAATTGCTGTGCGGCGCGTGTCAGCGGATGAGTGCGCCGGTAGATGATGCCTAGAGGACGTATCAGATTCGTATCGGCGAGGGGCACGCCCGCCAGGATCCCGGCCTTTATTTCTTTGGTCAGCATCGGTTCTGGCAGGAGTGCCACACCACCGGATTCTTCGATCGCCTTCTTGATGTTCTCGATGTTGTCGAACTCCAGGATTGTGTCAACCGAGACGCCGTTTTGCCGAAGGAAACGATCGACATGGCGGCGAATCACCAGGTCCCGGTCAAAACCGACGTACTTGACACCCTCCAGTTGAGCGATTCGCACCGAAGGCAGCGCCGCCAGCGGGTGGCTCGGCGCACAGGCAAGGACCATCTGCTCCTGGCGCCACGGAAAGGCGACCAGCTCGCGCGATTTGCGCGGATACGAGACCAGGCCGAAGTCCGCCCGGCCCTGCATGACACGCTCATAAACCCGGTCAGGGTGGAGATACTCGATGTGAACCGTCGAACCAGGCAGCAAAGCGGAAAAGCGGTTTATGTATTGGTTCATATCCCGCAACCCGACCGAATAAATGGCCGCAACCTGCACGGTGGCGGTCGTCTGCGCTTTGGTCTTCCGAATGGCAGCCTCAACGGCCTGATACTGATCGATCAGGTTACGGCAACCCTCGTAGTAGATCTCTCCTTCTCTCGTCAGCTGAAGGGGACGTGTGGAGCGATCCACCAACTGTACCCCGAGCCTTTTCTCCAGCTGAAGAACTACCTGGCTGGCGGCTGACTGAGAAACGTCATTAAGCGCGGCCGCCTCCGAGAAGCTGCGACACCGGCCGAGATCACAGAATAGCCTTAAATAAGAAAGCCGCATGGAGGCGAGTATAACATCCTATAACCTAATAGCAAACAATTTTTCTATAAGATTAGCTAATATAGTAACGAAGGACCATGACAAAGTGACACGAGAGGATGACCCAGATGGCCTCGAAAAGTTGAACACAGTGTGTCTGAGAACTGGTACAAGTGTTCGTCAGAAAGCTGACAAAAGGCGGGCAGGATCTACGGCATAGTGATCGAATCATCAAAACTGAGCTGGATCTCGACCGTCTGGCCCTCTTCGATCGCGATCGGGTCTGCAGCCCCTGGCGTTGCCCCGTAAAGCGCGGCGGGAGCCCCGGAAGGATAAGAGCCCGAAGCCGGGTTGTAGCCGCCCGCCTTGTCAAAAAAGGCAAAGACGTAAACGGGTGACTTCTTCAGATCGGCGAAGCTTGCCGTCTCGGAGTTCGCAGCAAGGGCCCCGGTGGCGAGCGG
>RPQK01000255.1 GCA_003819755.1 Acidobacteriota bacterium
CTCAAGGACGGTGACTGTTGCTTTGTCCTTGAGGTCTTTGAGGTCCTTGAGGTCCTTTTGAATTCGTGTAATTCGCTGCTCCCAAGCCGAAATCCTCACTCCGAAAGCTGCAATTTTGAATCGGGACTTGCGTCGCGGCGCGATTCCGGGCAAAATCCCCTTTGATTTCGGCGAGGAGAACCAGATGGGCCAAAGAGTTCTGATCGTTGATGATTCACGTCTTGCTCGGGCAACTGTCCGAAAGTACCTTGTTCAGGCCGGACTTGAGGTCGTGGGTGAGGCTGGGAACGGGCGGGAAGCAATTGATATGTTTACGCAACTCTCGCCTGACCTTGTCACTCTCGACGTCACCATGCCGGAAATCGACGGCTTGACGGCGTTCCGGGAGATCCGCAAGCGAGATCCCAGCGCGGCCGTCATTCTCGTCACCTCACTGGATCAGAAGTTTATCGCCGAGGAGGTCGCACACGACCCGCGGGGGGGGTTTATTCCCAAGCCCTTTTCCAGCTTCGACCTTCTTAAGGCTGTCAGGCAATTACTGAATCTCGACGAGTCGGACGACTCTTCCGTGGAGGGCTGAGCGAAATGACGAGTTGGAATCTTGAAATGGACGACGACCAGTTGGACTCCCTCAAAGAGGTCGGGAATGTGGGAGCCGGACACGCCGCTTCCGAGTTGGCTACCCTGATTGGGCGGAAGTGCGTGGTAAGTGTCCCAGAGCTGACGTGTACGGATGCAGCGGGCATTGGGGAATTCATGAAGGGACCGGATACGATGGTCGTGGCCCTTCACATGAGCGTGTTAGGCGATATTCCAGCCAACATGCTGGTCTTGACACGCCGCTCCCACGCTCAACTGATGCTGAATTACATGAGCCCAACTTCCGCCCCGCAGGCCGAGCAGAACGAGGAAGCTTTCAAGCTGGCGCTCCGGCAACTCGGGGAAGTCCTGACCCGATCCTTCGCGGATGCCATTTCGCACTTCCTCGGGACGAATGCCCCTTACGCCTTCACAGAAGCCATCAATGGGGGAAAAGGCGGAATCGTCGCCGGGGTCTTCCCGGCAAGTGAACCCCAACCGGGACCATACATGGCGGTCCACGCGGACTTCTTTGACGAGGAAAAGACTATTCAAGGCAAGCTGGTCTATCTGCTCAGTTCCCGATCCCAGGCATTGATTCTGGAGCGGATTGAACAGCTACTCGGCTAGTGGGGTGCAAGAAATGGACCTGCTCAATTACCTCATCTCGATTCTCATTTCCCTGACTGTCGGCCTGGTGGGGTTTGTTGTAGCCTACAAGATCTTCGACTGGCTGACCCCTGGAGTCCACTTCGCCGATCAGCTGAAGGCCGACAACCGGTCGGTTGCCATCTTCCTGGCGGGTCTTTTTATCGGCCTCGGCCTGTTGTTGGGGAGTGCCGTCAAGTGACCGCATGGCCGCTGATCCTGGTGCTCGCCGGCTTCTTCTCCTTGCCGGCCGGCCAGACACCTGCTCCTGAACCAGCCGACCCGGCAGCTCAAAACCTGCGCCCCATCATAGAGAAGCATCTCGGTCGTCCCTACGTTTGGGGCGCATCCGGCATGAAGAGCTTCGACTGTTCGGGATTCGTTTGGCGGGTCATGACCGACAAGGGAATCCTGATAAAGCGCACCACCGCACGCAAGTTCTACCTGTGCCTTCCCCCCGTTGAGGAAGGCAACAAGGTACAGTTCGGCAACATCATCTTCTTCGACAACCTGAAGCACTGCGGCATCGTCAACGACTCCGGGACCTTCTACCACGCGCAGTGCAAGAGGGGGACTAACCTGTCCAGGCTGAACCGTTTTTGGACCCCGAAGGTATGCGGGGTCAGGAAGATGCCGTAGGCACTGACCACTGCCCGCTGACTGCTGCTCGCTGCCCGGTGGAGTGGCGGCATAATCAGCGGGCAGCGGGCAGTCACCATCCTGTGTTAAATTGACGCCGTGTTTTCCCACCTGATTTTGGCCCCCTCTTATCGCCTGCTTTTGGACCGTCTCCTCGGCGAGATCCGGTCGACCGCGTCCGCAGGCCGGCTGACGAGCCAATGGATCGTCACTTCCAGTTCGACTCTTGCCGCAGAACTGCGAATCCTGCTAGCGCGTGAATCCGACGCAGGCGTGATTGCGGGTGTCCGAATCATACCTGTACTCCCTTTTGTCGACCGACTTTCCGAGCTCATCGATGCAGCACCCGGAGCCCGTTGGAGTCCTCTTTTCGACCTTCTCCTTTACCGGCTGCTCGAACAGGAGCAGGTCCCTGAACTGGTCGCCTTGAGCGAACTGCGAGGAGGTCAGGACCTGCTCCGCCCGGCCTTCCTCGACCTCGCAGATGCCGGTTTTGGGCTCGAACAGCTGGAAGTGCTGCAAGAAGTCATTGACCTCTCGGAAACCGATGGAACGACCCGCGAAGTGCTACGACTGTACCTAACCTGGCTCCACCTGCTCGACAGGGCCGAGATCACGTGGGGGCCATTATCGTGCCAGCAACTGGGCGAGAAGATCAGCCAAGTCCCTGACGCTCAACTGTCGACCCTGCTGGGTGAGACTCAGCTGGCCGATATCCGCGTTCATGTCTACGGTTTCTACGAATTTACCGACGTGGCTGAACAGGTGCTCTCCGCTCTTGCCCGACGAGTCTCCACGAGCTTTTACCTCCCTTTCTATCGTCCGGACGGGAAGACGCACCATGCATTTGAATTCGCCGAGCCAATTATCGAGGCTCTGCGCCTGCGCCTCGGAAGCGCGGCGGCGAACATCGAGACGCTCGAGCCAGATGGACAGGCGCCTCTCCGCTTCTTCCTCTCTACTTTCCCGGAAGGCCAGATCGCCTCGCAGCCCGGTTTTCTCACATACCAGCGGGCGTCCGGTCTACGGGCCGAGGTTGTTTCGGCCGCAGTCCAGGTGCAAAGATGGCTCGACGACGCCCGTCTGGGCCTTGATCCGCGGGAGATCCACGTTGTCGCTCCGCAGGCCGGGCTTTACTCCGATCTAATCCGCGAGATTTTCCCGTCTTTCGCTATTCCGTTGCGGCTTGCCGAAGTACCGAACGATCTGAGTCCCTCAGCCCGGGCTCTACGGAGCATTGTCCGGCTCTGGGAAGACCAGGCGCCCACCGAATCGGTGCTCGGTCTCTTCAGGGATTTTCCCAACCTCGGCTGCCTGCGGGCCATAGAACTGAATTCCTTCGAGACCAAGCTGCGCAAAGCGGGGTTCGACGGGAGAAACTGGGCCGGCCTGCAGGAACACCGAGGCTCGGTCGGCCTGACCGAAAGCGAAGCGGCTCTGGTCGATGAAATCGTCCAACTGTGGACCCGCATCCCGGCACCAGTAAGTCAGGTCCTGCTCACGGTCACCGAGGCGCTTTCCAGGCTCGAGCGGATAGCGGAACGCTGGCTTCCCGATTCTGATCTTCTGACGGCCCTCGTCGACACCCTGAAGGTCCTGCCGGGCGATCTTCGATTCCCCCTGACCGTGCTGCTCGGCCTGCTGGAAAGTCAGGCAGGCGATACGGCGCTCGACGACCCGCCGGAAAAAAACGGCGTGCTTTTTGCCCCGCTCATGCGGACACGAGGCTTGGCTCCTCGAGCGGTAGTTCTCCTGGGCCTTGCCTCCGGCCGTCTTCCCTTCGTAGTCCAGGAGGACCCGCTCATGGGCGACGCCGTCCGGCTTAACCTCGGTCGACTGGTGCGAGACCTTGGCCACCGGCTCACTCTCAGGACGGCGGTGGCAGAGGAAATGGCGTTGTTGTTCGTCCTTGTCAACGGCAGCAGCGAATACGTGCACTGGGTGATACCCGACACCGACGAGAATGGACGAGGCCTCGCGCCAACGCCGTGGGTGCAGCGGTATCTCCAACGTTGGGAGAGCAGTCCTCCCGAACCACGGCCGACTTACTCGCGACCGCATGTTCCCTTGCCCCGCGGCCCGGCCGAACAGGCGCGGGTGCTGCTAGGTTTGGACCCGGTTCATGGCCGCTTCTTGCCTCCCACCTGGTCTGCTCATCTCGATCGCGACTCGGGTGTCGGAACCGGGTCAGTCAACTACTCGGACATTCTTGGCTCCTTGACGGAAAAGGAGCACGAGCCGCGTTGGAACGGGTTCATACCCCAAGCAGCGCTTGGGTCGGGAACCGCGATCGTCCGAGTAACCGAGCTGGAGAGATTGTCCCGATGCCCGTTTCAAGGTTACAACCGGATGATCGCCGGTTGGGAAGCCCTTTGGCCACTGGATTTCACGCAAGACGTAAAAGCGACTGAATGGGGTAGTTTGCTGCACGCCCTGTTTGAACGAACCGTCGGCGAATATAGGGACGCCGGACTCACGCTCAAGGCAATGGCGGGCGCACTTCTCGAGGACGACTGCCGGTCCCTGATCCGGCAAATCGAAGAACTACCCGATGACGCTTCGCTTCAGCTTCCTTTATTACCTCCCCTGTTTCGCAAGGCGGCTAAGGCCAAACTCCTGCAGTTGGCCCGAGAGTATTGGGAGGCTGTGCAGGCAGGGGCAATTCCCGACGGCAATAATATCTGCACCGAAAAGAGGTGCAACGCTCAATTCCCTGGGCTGGAAGGGGTACAGGTATCAGGGCAGCTCGACCGAATGGACGACCGGCGAGATCACTTCGTGATCATCGACTACAAGAGCGGGCGCGAGCCTGAAACCCTCCAAACGGAGGTCAGAAACGGTTTTCGACTCCAGCCTCTCCTGTATCCGTGGCTGCACCAGATGTCGGGAGAGGGTCCAGGCAAGCCCACCCGGTTCTCCTACGTCTTCTTCGGCAAGTCGCCAGTTCAGGAGAAGTCGGTCTGTGCGGAACAATCCGATTCGATTGAAGACTGGCTTGCTCTTTTCGCGCGCATCCTGCGCGAGGGGGCCTATGTCGCGTGCTCGAACGAGGCGTTAGAGCTGCTAGGGATCGAAAAGGCCGAGCCTTGTCAGTACTGTGAATACCCCTCGCTTTGCAGGAGGTTCGAGAGGCAGGCCCCGGCCCGAATTGCTCGCTTTCTGACGCAATTCCTCCCGGAGAGACTGGCGAAGTTTCAGGGAAAGGGTGATTAGCAATCCACGAATTATACGAATTACACGAATTCGTGTAATTCGTGTAATTCGTGGATAACCCTTGAGAAAGAGGAAATGACACCAACCTCGATCCCGGATGCCGACCAACGCCGAACGGCGGTGACCACGCCGCATCACGCCTTCGTGTGGGCGAGTGCGGGCACCGGCAAAACTCATACATTGACGTTGCGCGCGCTTTACCTCCTTCTGAACGCCCCCTTCCTGCCCGGCGCCCTTGAGCAGTTTCCAGAAATCGGGTACCTCTATGCGAGCCCGGATCGGCGCGTGCGGCTGAAAGCGGCTCGCGCGGCTGTGCGGTCCTTGGTATTGACGACTTTCACCCGGAAAGCGGCTGCGGAAATGCAGACTCGCCTTTACGGATATCTGGACCTGCTCGCCTCCTCCGCAACACGAACAGACCTGAAGGCCGCATTGTGCGCAGGCGGAAAGCACGGCGATCCCTTGCTGGAAGAAATCTGCGATGATCTGTGCGCCCGGTTCGGCGGAGGTGCCGACGCGGAGGCCGGCTATACTCTCCTCCGGCAAGGAGCTGAAGCCTTGGGGGAGTTGGCTTGCGAGCTTCAAATCTCGACCATTCACAGCCTTGCCGCCTCGATCCTGAAAAGGCACCCGCTCGAGGCCCGAATCCCGATTACGGCGCGCTTTGCCGAGGAAAACGAAGACGACTATGGTGATCTCGACGATGCCCTGATCCGGCGATGGTGGCAGACGGAAGCGCTTTCCGATCCGGATCTCGAGGAGGGTCTCGACAAGCTGCTTGCCCAAGTGTCGCCTTACCAGATCCGCGAATGGCTCAAGAAGGTCTACCACTATCCTGAAATCGCCGGGCAGCTCGAGCTCTGGACTTGTCCGGATCCGGCCGATGTTCAGCTCGCCCTGGCCGCTTGCGCGGACCTCGGCAAGGAGCTGAGAGGTAACGCCGGCAAGAGGATCGCGTCAAACGGCGAGCGTCTGCTCGAACTTGCTTCAGCCCTCCAGACGCGCGAGAAGCGTGCTCCATCCTGGTCGGATCTGTGTCGCTTTCTTTACGAAAATCGTTCAAACCTCTTCCTGGACGCGGTACACGCGTCAAAGGCAGTCAAATGCGCAATCCAACAGCTTGACCGCCACCTGTCTGCCTATTTCGAGAGTTTCGAACGGATCTACCCGGTAGCGCTCGGAATGTGCCTGCTCGAGCAGTTGGGGCAGGAGTGGAGTATCTGGAGACGCGTCCTCGCTCGTTTCCTCGCCTGGGCCAAGACGAGCGGTGTAGGCGCGCTCGGTGTGGTGGGGTTCGACGAGATGATCCGGCTGGCCGGCGATCTCCTCGAACAGCAACCGAAGGTCAAGCACGCCGAACGCGGCCGGCTGAGAGCGCTTCTCGTCGACGAGTTTCAGGACACCGATCCCGATCAACTTCGCCTGATCACTGCCTTGCTGCGGAAGGCGCACAGTGGTGACCACGAAATCCTGGGGTTCTTCGTTGGAGACAGGAAGCAGAGCATCTACCGTTTTCGTGGCGCTGATGTCGACTCCACGACCAGTTTCTCAGCCAACTACCGGGCGCTTACGGATTGTTGCCTGCCGGTCGAAAACCTCTTCCTGGCTGCCACGTTTCGAAGTCTGCCTACTGTCACCGGTCTCGTCAATCGCCTGTTCTCCAGCGAGCTTCCGCTCATCAGGGATGACCAGGAGAATCTGAGCCCGGTCAGGGGGGAGAACGGCGAGCCGCCGGAATGGGTCTGGATTCAATCAGAAGACGCCTCGAAACCACTGACCGCAGGCCGCGCTCGAGCACTGGCGTCAGCCGAGACCGTCCGATTGATCGATCAATTCGTGACCCGGCCGGTGGAAGAGAACCTGGAAGCGCAGGCGTCCGTGGAGGCGCTGGTGGCCCTGGGACCGCAGGCGTCTCCGCTCGGGTCGGGCAGGAAGCGCCGCGCTCCGTCGCCAGCACAAATGACCATGTTTTCACTTTGGACGGGGGGGGACACCCCGTGCCCCAGTGCAGGCGAGACGCCTGCGCTCCCGGCGACGCCCCCCCGACCGGGCAAGTACTCGGATATCCTTGTCCTGGTGAGGAGCGGTCGCGAGTTGGACGCCCTGCTGCCCACACTTCAGGAGGCGGGGATCCCGGTTGTCAGCTCCGGCGCTCGCACCCTGTATCGTCAACCAGAGGTCTCGGATATCCTGAATCTCCTGATAGCCCTCCACAATCCCCTGGATACCGTGGCTGTCGGCGCCGTGCTGCGCAGCCCCCTGGTGCAGCTCTGCGATCCTGATATCCACCAGCTGATTAAGACTGTCCCGCCATCACGGCTGATCCACGAAGCGGATCCTCTTCCCCACTTCCTGCCGGAACCAGCCCGGATGCGGATCGAGTCCCTTCGTCGCCTGGCCTTGCTGCGCCGTTCGAGCTCCGTTTCAAGCTGGTTGATGGAAATCAGGGAATTCCTGCCGCTCCCCGCTTACACGGACAGCTTTGACCTGGAAGGGCGTTCCTATGCCCGTATCAACAGGCTCCTGGATGCCTTCCTCGCCGAAATGAAGGCCAATCCTACCGCCCCCTTGGCCTGGCTGCTTCGTCAGCGGGCCCGAGCCAGCGAAGTCGGTCGGTACGACGCCGATCTTGGTGAAGACGTCGGGGTATCCGACGAGGGCCTGGACGCTGTTCGAGTCATGACCATCCACAAGGCCAAGGGGCTCGAGGCTCGGTATGTGATTGTCTATGGCTGGGGGTCGGTTCTTCAGGAGACGCTGGCCGCATCTAACCACCGGGGGTCTATCGCCATCCGCACGGAACCCTCGTGCGCGTCCCGGGACTCGCGCCGGGTTGAATTTTCTCTGCCCTGGGGGCCGGTCGTCGTGACTTCAGAACACCTTCAAGCCGCTATCAGGGAGGAAGAATTGCACCTCCGGGCAGAGGCTATCCGCCTGGCTTACGTGGCAACCACCCGGGCACGAGATCAGCTGAGCCTGATCTGCGCACTTTCCCGTCATCTGCAGGTGCCGGCCCAATTCCAGACTTTGCCGGCGGGGCCAGCGTCGGCGTGGGACGGAGCTCTCCAGGTTCGATCGGGTGCGATCGGCACGCCCGAAGTACGTCCTCGTCCCTCCGCGCCCGCCTTGCCGGACAGGGAGACGTACCTGGCCCACTGGCGCGCTCAATATGAACGCTTGAAGAACCTTCCCGATTTCCCTCTGGCTCGACCGTCTGAAGCGGCTGAACAGCACCCGCAATCCGAAATCCGCAATCCTCAGACCGCAATCCCGAACCCGGTCATCGTGGGCCAGCTCGTTCACCGCTACCTGGAGCGCTGGCTGCAAGAAGACGCTTTCGAGCCGGACAAGCTGATTGCCCTCTGGAAGAGGCTGGACAGGGCTCCTGAAAACGCGCTTCGTTCCGCGCAGGGCCTGCTCGAACTCTTCTATTGCGGGCACTTGCCTTATCGAGAAAGAGTCAGGATGTCCCGGATAGTCGCGCGCGAGTTGCCGTTCTACATGGCCGCCGAAGGAAAATACTGGAACGGGGTTATTGACCTGGTCATTGAGGAAAACGGGGAAATTGTCGGCGTCGACTACAAGACCTCGGCCGAGAAGGAACAGCTGCCGGAATCGTACGAGCAGCAGGAGGCGGTCTACAGCGAAGCTCTCAAGCGCCTGTTTCCGGGCAAGACTGTGAAGTTCGAATTCTGGTGGGTGTGTGACAGCACGAGTTTCTACGAACCTGACAAACTGACAAACTGACAAACTGACAAACTGACAAACTGACAGACTGACAAACTGACAAGCTGACAAGCTGACAGGCTGACAAGCTGACAAGCTGACAAGCTGACAAGCTGACCAAGCTGACAAGCTGACAAGCTGACAAGCTGACAAGCTGACAACTTCCGAAACTCGCCCTTTTGTTTTGTCAGTCGTGTTCAGTTTGTCAGCTGTCAGTTTGTCAGTTTGTCAGCTTGTCAGCTGTCAGTTTGTCAGTTTGTCAGTTTGTCAGCTTGTCAGTTTGTCAGTTTGTCAGTTTGTCAGTTTGTCAGCTTGTCAGCTGTCAGTTTGTCAGTTTGTCAGTTTGTCAGCTTGTCAGCTGTCAGTTTGTCAGTTTGTCAGTTTGTCAGTTTGTCAGTTTGTCAGCTTGTCAGCTTGTCAGCTTGTCAGCTTGTCAGCTTGTCAGCTTGTCAG
>RPQK01000256.1 GCA_003819755.1 Acidobacteriota bacterium
CGCAGGCGTCGCTGGGAGCGCAGGCGTCGCTGGGAGCGCAGGCGTCGCTGGGAGCGCAGGCGTCGCTCCCAGCGACGCCTGCGCTCCCAGCAACCCTCACCCTCGACATCCTGCTCCCCCGGCTGGCCGAATCCAGCGAGAGGTTCTGGAAACAGTTTACGGCCGTGTCATGCAGCGAGACGGTCACGCAACGCAAGCTGGGCAGCAAAGGGAAAATCGCCTATGAGCGCAGCTCATTGTTCGATTACCTCATCGTGATGACCCTCGAGGAGGGCGAGTTGGCGGTCGAGGAGTCCAGGCTCTTGCAGAAAGAGGCCGGGAAGCGCAAACAGATGTCGCTTCTTGTCACCAACGGGTTTCCGACGCTCTCCCTGGTCTTTCATCCCCACTATCAGGAGAGCTTCGAGTACCGGATTGAGGGGGACGACGTAGTTGAGGGGCAGCCGGCCATTCGAATTGCCTTCCGCCAGGTGACCCCGGCCCGCTCCACCACCGCGCTCCGTCTGCGGGGGCACGATTTTCCGCTGGAGCTCAAAGGTAGGGCTTGGGTCGACCCGGGCACCGCGTCCGTGCTTCGAATTGAATCGGGGCTGAAGAAGCCAATGGGTGATCTCGGGCTAGAAGCCCTGGATTGTGCCGTTCGTTACGGGCCAGTCAATTTTCCGGGTCAGCCAGCACCCTACTGGCTGCCTCAGGAAGCGCGCATTGAGGCCCGCACGCGGCATCAGCACTGGCAGAACGTCCACCGGTTCTCAAGTTACAAGCATTTCACGGTGAAATCGGAAACCGAGGTACAGCAATGATCAGGGAGCTGGGTCAAGAGAGGGTCGTTTCAAAAGCACCGTGGCGCCCAAGCGGGATCACTCTATTTCAGGTCCTTCTTGTCTGCTGCGTGGTTCTGGCGGTTGCCATTGTCGTGTACGGCTCGGACTACTACCTGCTCGACCAGGTCCACCGGCCTTTCTCTCCGAAGCACAGGCTGCTGAAGCCGGGGGGGTTGGTTGGCTTGCGTCTGGGAATGGCGGGATTCGCCCTCCTTGCCCTGGTGTACGTGTACGCGCTGAGGAAGCACTGGGGCTGGCTGAGCCGCAGGGGAGAGACCAGGGACTGGCTGAACTGTCACGTGGCGGCAGGCCTGCTCGGTCCCGCTCTCATCTGCTTTCACTCTTCCTTCAAGTTTCACGGCCTGGCGGGGATCGCCTTCTGGATCATGATCGCCCTCGTCATAAGCGGCCTTATCGGCAGATATCTGTATGCCCAGATCCCGCGAAACCTGGAGGCTGCCCAGCTGTTGCTTCGGCGGCTCGAAGAGACCAAAGCCGAGCTGTACGAACAGCTGAACACGTCCGGGCGGCTCCCGGAACCAAACACCGTCCGGGCTTTTCACCTCCCGGCGCCCGAGACAATTGCTCGCATGTCAATTTTCGGCGCCACTCTCAGGATTATCCTGCTGGACCTGCTCCGCCCGCTGTACGGCTGGCGGTTGCGCCGCCGTTTCGAAAAGGAGATCGGTTCGAGCGGGGTGCTGTTGCAGGTTCTGGCGATCACGCGCCAACAAGCGAGGCTCTCAAAGAAGATTCTGTTTTTGTCCCGGGCTCAGTCGCTTTTTCACCTGTGGCATGTGGTTCACCGTCCGTTCAGCTACACCTTCATCGTCCTGGTGCTGGCCCATCTGACGGTCGCTTTGATCCTGGGTTTCTACTGACCGGATCAGGAGAAGAATCGTGGAGACATTCCTTTTGTTCCTTTTCACCGTGGCCCTTACCGGCTTCTTTGTTCGGCGTTACCTGGCAAAGCTCGCCCCTCCTGGTCAGCAGGCTCACCCGGCGCCGCCCGCCGGCCAGGGCGGTTTTGAGCGATGCCCGCGCTGTCAGAAACCCACGATGGGAGCTCCATCGTTTTGCCCGCATTGCGGCGCCGCCTTTTCCATGTGGAAGATCAACAGGGCACCCGTCCAGGCGGCGAATACATCCGGCGCCCCGGCGCCTCTCAGGCCGGTCATAAACGCCAGCGTTTGCATGGGTTGCGGCAGTTGTGCCAAGGGTTGTCCGGAGGTAGGGGCCCTGCAGGTGATCAATGGCAAAAGCCGGCTGGTACGGCCCGAACTGTGCGTTTCCCACGGCCGCTGCGCTACGGCCTGCCCTACCGGCGCGCTCACGCTGTCTCACGACACGGCGGTGCAGACGCTGCGGGTCCCGCTTCTTAGCGAGCACTTCGAAACGAGTGTCCCGGGGCTGTTCGTGATCGGTGAGTTGGGAGGCAACGGCTTCATCCGAAGTTCAATCAACGAAGGCCGCCTGGTCGTGGAACACTTGCGGGGACTGCTTGGCAATCCCCGTCCCGCCGAGTCCGACTTGCTCGATCTGGTCATTGTCGGCTCGGGTCCGGCCGGACTGAGCGCCTCTCTCACGGCGCACCAGTACGGTTTGAAATACCTGACCCTCGAGCAGGGCGAAGTGGCGTCAACCATCCGCCATTACCCGCGTCACAAGTTTGTCATGGCGGAACCGGTCGACATCCCGCTATATGGCAACCTGTATATCGGAGATGGAGCCAAGGAAACGCTCCTGGCGGTCTGGGATACTATCGTCAAAAACACCGGCATCCACCTGAGGACCAAGGAGAGGGTCGAAACCATCGTCCGCGAGGAGGAGGGCTTCCGGGTAGGAACCGGCCAGGGGAGTTATCGGACCCGGTATGTCGTGCTGGCCATCGGGAAACAGGGAGTGCCGCGCCGCCTGGGTGTTCCCGGCGAGGAAAGCAACAAGGTCTTCTACCGGCTGATCGAGGCGGAGACCTATCGAGACCAGGACATCCTCGTCGTCGGCGGTGGTGATTCGGCTTTAGAAGCGGCAGTGGCGCTGGCTCGCGTCGACGGAAACCGGGTTACTGTGGCGTACCGGGGAAACGATTTTCAGCGAGCACGGGAAAGGAACCGCCAGCAGCTTGAGGCCGAGGAAGCAACCGGCAAGATCCGAGTCCTGCGGAGCAGCCAGGTTGCCGAGATCCTGGAAGACCGCGTCAAAGTAAGTGTAGCTGGTTCGGTTCTCGACTTTCCCAACCACTTCGTCTTCGTCCTCGCCGGCGGCGAATCACCCGAAGATTTCCTCCGCAAGACGGGAGTCAAGATTGTGGAGAAGAGGATTTCGTAGGGGGCTTACGGTTGCCGGTTTTGTCGATCACGCTCACTCAGGCGCACCCTAGTCATGCGCTCGCGCATGCCCCCGTGTTCGACAAAAGCACTTTCCTGGCTGCCAATTTGGCGGTCCAACAGATAGATTGTGACCTTGACGAGCCCAATGATCACGTTGGCAGCGACGGCCGGGTCCGGGTGTTCTATGCCTTTGCGGAAGGCCTCGTAATTCGCATTTGGAGCCCGGACAAGTTGCCTGAGGCGTCGAGCGTACGGGTGTTCCTTTGACCACTCAGCGACCTCGTGGCCCCGCAAATAGTCGCGGTAGTCAAGTAAGAGCTCATGCAGGCTAGCCCGAGCGACGTTTGTCAGCTTGATCTCGGTCTCGGTTGACGTAGCTGACGCCATGCTTCCCTCAGCAATTTTCTGTTTCCCCGAGCGTGCCGCTTGGATCATCTGGTCGACCGTTCGGTCCCGAGAATTGACGAAACGACGGCAGAAATGCACGGTTGCGTCGTAAACAATTTCGGCCCTTTGATACGAAAGCAAGTTTCTGTACCCGCCATGGGCGGGTATAAAGCCCTTTGGCATGGCTGGCTCCCCAGGGACAGAAGGGACACAAGGGACAGAAGGGACACAAGGGACACTAGTCGCTCTTGTCCCTTCTGTCGCTTGCGTCCCTTCTGTCCCTTGTGTCCCTTCTGTCCCTCAAGAATCACGCCCCTGTATAAATAACGCTCCACTTCCAAAAACTACGAAACTATTTTTGCCCTGTTGAGCAATTTCCCCGAATCGGTTATCGTCGCCTCGTTATGAAAAATCCGAACCGCCGCACTTTTATTCAGGTCTGCACGCTCGCAACTGCGATCAAGCTTCCTTCAAGCGATCCAATTCCAGGCCTCGTGTTAAAACCCGAACAGCTGCTTGGCAAGCTGAAAGAGGATGGGCGGGACGCCCCGATTCCCGGCGCCATCTGGTACAAGTCGGAAGCCGAGGGAGACGGGTTGCTCTACCGATTTAAACCGGGAAGCCTGGTCGCGGCCCGCTACCTGACGGCCGACACTCTTCTTGACGGCGCCTTTCAAACGGTCTTTCAACTGATTCTCCAGGAGGGCGAGAGCGGACCGGCTTTCAGGCTCGGCTTTGCGCTTCTTAATCAGTGCTCGGCCAGGATCCGAATGCCGCTGAGCGCCGTCGATCAGAACCGCTGGATGTTCCAGAGAGAAGGGGCTTGGCTGAAGCCGCTGGCCGGCGGAGCCCGGGTGAGCCTGGAACGGGTTGACCGCATGATGCTCCGGGTTCTGAGAAGCGGCGGCCGCCCGTCTCGCTGGTGCCTGACGACCTTTTCCGCCGCTCTCGAAGAGGTGCCCAAGCTCTCCGAGCTGGTCCTTCCGAAAGGCGCGTTAATAGACGAGCTCGGACAAAGCCGGCTGCACCAGTGGCCAACCAGGAGCAAGAACCGCACGGAGGTAACGGAGAGGCTTAAGAAGCAACTCGGATCTGCCTCTGCGCATGCGTTTCCGCCGGCTTTCAGCCGGTTCGGTGGGTGGAAAGAAAAGCGCTTCGAAGCAACCGGCTTCTTCCGCGCACACCACGACGGCAAGCGTTGGTGGCTCGTTGACCCGGAAGGGTATGCGTGGTGGTCCGCCGGCATGGATTGCGTCCGGGTCGACACCGAGGCCAATTACGACGGCCTGGAGAAGGCTCTTACCTGGCAACCAGAAGCCTCCGAGCGCTACAAAGGCGTCTACGCTGCGCGGGAGACCCGGAGGGCCAAAAGCATCAATTACCTGGCTGCGAACTTCATCGAGGCGTTCGGGGCGGGCTGGTACGATTCCTGGAAGAAGATCGCGCTCGGAGAATTACGCCGGCTTGGTTTCAACACTGTCGCCAACTGGTCCGACTGGCAGATCGCCCGGGAAGCCGGCTTTCCCTATGTCCGTCCGCTCTCGCTCCGGCTCCAGAAGACGCCGACCATTTATCGCGACTTTCCGGATGTCTTCGCGCCCGATTTCGAGACTGAAAGCCGGCAGTTCGCCCAACAGCTGAGCGAAACCCGCGACGATCCTGCTTTTGTCGGCTACTTCCTGATGAACGAGCCCACCTGGGGCTTCTCCAGCGAGATCCCCGCCGTCGGCATGCTCTTCAACACTCCGACGTGCGCGACTCGCACCGAATTGGCCCGGGTTCTGAAGGCGAAATACACCGATAGTCAGGCCCTATCCGCAGCCTGGGAGGTCGAGACCTCGTTCGAACAGATAGACCGCGGAGTCTGGAAGAATGCGATCAAGGGCAAGGCATTGAAAGACCTGGAAGAGTTCAGCGGGATCATGACCGAAAGGTTCTTCAAGACTCTGAGCCAGGCTTGCCGCGAAGTCGATCCGAAGCATCTGAATCTCGGCATCCGCTATCACACCGTCCCTCCTGCCTGGGTGGTAGAGGGGATGCGCACGTTCGACGTCTTCAGCATGAACTGCTACCGCGAAAAAGTTCCTTACAAAGACACTGAGACCATCAGCCAGATGCTGAAGATGCCGGTTATGATCGGCGAATGGCATTTCGGAGCCCTCGATGTCGGGCTTCCCGCCTCGGGGATCGGGCATGTGAAAGACCAGGCGGCGCGCGGGCAGGCGTATCGCGTCTACTTGGAAGACGCCGCGGCGAACCCTTACTGCGTGGGAGTCCACTGGTTCACCCTCTACGACCAGTCGGCCCTGGGCCGGTTTGACGGAGAGAACTACAACATCGGTTTTCTCGACGTTTGCAACCGTCCTTACGAGGGAATCGGCAATGCGGCGCGCGCCAGCCACGAACGGCTTTACGAGGTGGCTTCCGGCGCGGTACCGAAATACTCTGAGGCACCCGAGTATCTGCCCAAGTTGTTCATGTGAGGGTGCGTCAGTCAAGGAGTCAAGAAATGCGTAAGGCTTGTTTATTGTGCTCTCTGTTCGTGCTCGTGTCTCAGGCATCCAGCCAACCGGCACAGAACCGTCGCCTCATCGTGGTAAACCCGAGTGAGAAAGAACTCGTCAAGGAAGCGAACCGTTTAGGGATCTGTCCGGATCGGCTGAAGAATGGTCGGGAGGCGATCCGAGAAGCCCTCGAGATGGCACCGGAGGTCGCCAGGGAGATGCCGGTCTTCCTTGGCGCACATCTGATCAAGTATGAGTCGAAGCAGGCGCAAACGTTGATGTCGAGCCTGTACGAGAAACTGCTGGATGAAACGGCACAGTCGAACGATCCCCAGGAACTCGCTATTCTGCAATTCTCTGCCGTAGACTTGATTTCCGCACTGGATAAGCAGAACCCGTCGCTGGCGAAGAAGCTTGAGAGCCGATGGCCTCAGCCGCTGAGGCCATCCAGGGCAACTCAACCGGTCGAGGAACCTTCCGTCCAGGATCAAATCCACAAGCAGATGAAGACGAACCCGGAGGAGGCGTTGTTGCAACTGCCGATGGCCGAGTCCGGAGGGGCCGATTTTCTTCTGCGGGGCAATCTTTTACGCGAGCTATGGGAACAGAACAGACCGGATGCGGCCCGGCAGCTACTGAATGAGAGCGCGGCGCTCCTTCCCCTCGCCGGCTCTCGCGGTCAGTCGGCCCTCGGCCCTTTCCTCCAAACCGCGCTTGGCCTTTTTCCTGACTCCCGCGAGGCACTCTTATCTGCCACCGCACAATGGTATGCGGCCCTCGAGCAGATGGGAGGGCCCGAGTCCGATTTCCGGTCTCCCAGCGGTAAGGTTTTCCGCGTGAGCAGCGCCGACTTCGCTCTTTTGAACCAACTTGCCGCCCTTCGCATGCACCCGGAATTCTCCGAACAGATGGCCCGCATATCGCCGACGCTTCACAGCAGAATCCAGTCAGCGGGCGGCGTGCCATGGCTCTTCACCCCGGACACGGGAAGCCGGAACCAGGTTCGGCGGACCGTTAACGAAGCCTCAAAGGCAGATTTGGAAGCGGTCCTGACGGGCGTTTCGAACCCCAAGGATATAAAAGCGGCCTTGTCAGAAGTCTGCCGCGGAAACGACCAGGAAAAGAGAGAGAAGGTGTTCAGCCTGCTTTTGAGGCAAATACAGTCGGAGAAGGAGCCGACCAATGCCGCGTCAGAAATGATGAGTTTCGCATCCGATTGTATTCGGTGCCTCGGGGAGTTCCCCGTCGACTGGTACAGTGCGGGGAAGAACCTGGTACGCCAGCTGAGAGAGGCCGAAGAGCAAGACCAACCGGTCCCCAGGCCGGGAGCCGCACGTCCTCGGTTTCGTCGGAGTTTTGCCACGGATTTCGAGGCTTATTTGTTTGAGAAAAGGGCTCGGACCGATTTCGCCGGGGTCATCGGCGAAGTGCGGGCAATCCCCGAGAAGCCTCGCGCTTTCCTGATCCTGATGCAAATCATCCAGGGTCTCAGCTCGTCATAGCAGCCGCCCGGCGCGGAAGCAGCAGATCCAAAGATTCGCGCTCTCATCGTAATGACAAGCGACCGCCCACAGCCGCAAGCCCCCCGCTTGCGGCTGTTAACTAGGTGCGGAGTCCGCACTTCCTCCTGACCCCAAGCCTCATCTTAATAACCAAATAAATACAAATATTTTATTGACAACCGTGTTTAGAAGCGATGTAATAATTCTTAAGTATCTCGTCTTGGGATCCCAGGCCCGAGGTGGGGAGCGGGAGCAGCCGGAACACGGCAGCTCGCTTTGTGTCTTCGAGCGGCGCGCTTTCGACTCCTTTTTCCGCTCCACCTAAAGCTTTAACCTTCTTCACAATCAGAAAGGAACGACGCATGGTGAAAGAACACCGCGCAAGCTTCACCACGTACCGGTGTGTCGTGCTCGCCGCAGTTGCGGTCATCCTGGCCGTCTCCTCCCAGAGTGCCCTTAAGGCCCAAGTCCTCTACGGATCGATAACCGGCAACGTCCAAGATCGGACGCATGCCGCGGTCCCCGGAGCGGAAGTAACGATCACCCACGCAGACACCGGGCGAGTCCGGACTGCCGTCACCAACGACGCCGGCCGCTACGATTTCTCGACAGTGCAAACCGGCGCCTGGACCCTGAAAGTGGGCATGCCAGGTTTTGACGTGTACGAAGAAAAGATCAACGTGGCCCTGAACTCAGTCACTCGGGCCGACGTGCACCTGGAGGTCGGCGGGGTCGCCGAAAGCCTGACCGTAACATCCGGCGCCTCCACTCTCCTGCAGACCGACCGGGCGGAAGTTCGGGCCGAGTTGCCCTCGAAGGAAATCGAGGATCTGCCGGTTCCCGGCGCGCGCAACTACCAGACGCTCTTCGGGACTTTGCCTGGATTCACCACTCCCGTCAACGCGCACTCGGTTCCCACCAATCCTTCGCGCGCGCTGCAGTTCAACGTGAACGGGACGAGCGCCAGCTCGAATGATATCCGCATCGACGGAGCCAGCCAGTTTGACATCTGGCTGCCGCACATCACCGTCTACATCCCGTCGCTTGAGGCGATCGAAACTGTTAACGTTGTGACCAACAGCTTCGACGCTGAGCAGGGTCTGGCGGGCGGCGCAGCCATCAACGTCCAGATCAAAAGCGGGACCAACGACTATCACGGCTCTGGCTTCTGGTACAACTCCAACAACGGCCTGATGGCAAAGCCCTTCTTCCTCCCGCCTGGGGAACGGAATCCGAAGTACATCGTGAACCAGTACGGCGGCACCCTCGGGGGACCGATCGTCCGAGACAAGGTGTTCTTCTTTGCCAGCTACGAGTCCACCCCGGAACGCAGTTTTGCTTCGACTCTCGCGGACATCCCAACGACTGCGATGAGAAACGGGGACATGACCGGGACGGACCGGCCCATCTACGATCCCTTGACCGGAAATCCCGATGGCTCCGGCCGAATTCCGTTCCCGAATAACATCATTCCGCAGGAACGAATCCACCCCATTGCCAAACAGATTTTCGATCTGATGCCCGCCCCGACCTTTGAAGACACTCTCACCAACAACTTCTATGTCGGGGGTCGGTACGCGTACGACCGGAGCGTGCTGGACAGCAAAGTCGATTGGCACATCACGGACAAACTGAACATGTACGGCCGGTTCAGCGTCCTTCGCTTCGAGATGCTGGCCCCGACGCTGTTCGGTGAAAGCCTGA
>RPQK01000257.1 GCA_003819755.1 Acidobacteriota bacterium
ATGAATCCCACTGCCGTTGCAACACCGGATAGACGACCTCCTCAATCGTTAATTTCCTTGACACTCTAACCCTCCCTTTTCATAATCGGCTCCGTCAATTGCGGTGGGGGGTCGGCCTGGACCGTTCAGAAATCACCTCGGCTAACGCCGATCCGTACTAAAAGAAGCGTCGTCTCCGGTTGTGAACAATGGGATCAGTTGGCAATCGGTCATGCCCGAGCCAGCGGGTCAGACATACTTACAGTTCGTAGTCTGAAGTCAGCAGAACAGTAAAGTCGTAATCTCTGGGATTCGGATCACCCGAGTCTCTCCGGTTGCCATTCGTTCGCCTGGGAGTGGAAACCATGGGTAAACGAGCGCTTCTTGCCGCGGGACTTGCGGCGGCCGCGGTATTCTCCCTCCTTCTTCCCTTGTTTGGTCAGAAAGCCCGCAGTCTCTTTTACTCCAGCGACTCAACCACTCTGGGGTTGAGCTATATCATTGAAAAACTTGATCCGGACGGGAGTATTTCGCGGGTCGCTCCCGATCAGGCCTTCCGGTCGGGAGACCGTTTTCGCTTCCAGTTCCAGTCCAATCATGATGGGTTCCTCTACCTGATTCATGAGGGATCAAGCGGTTCCTGGAAGGTGCTGTTCCCAAGTGGGACGAGCCCGGATAACGCGATTGCACACGGTAAGACTGTCCAGGTTCCGAATGTCACCTGGTACAAGCTGGACGAGATGGCAGGTATCGAGAAGCTCATCATCGTTTTGACCAAAGGGTACGAGCAAGCCCCGGAGAAGGCTTTCTTCGGCTTCAAGACCCGAGATCTCGTGCTAGACAAGGCTCATGAGAACAGCTATGCCGTAAGCGAGTCAGGCGAAAGTGTTCGCCTCGACCTGGAACTTGTCCATCAGCAGTGAGGAAACGTATGGGGCGGTTAACGATCAAATACCTGGTTCTGCCTCTGCTGTTGCTCCAACCCCTTCTCGCCAAGGGAACTCAGTACGGTGTCGTGATTGGCATTTCCGAGTACCGCCACCTGAACGAGGAACTGTGGCTGGAGTATGCCCATTCCGACGCCCGCGCTTTTTCCGATTTCCTGAAGAGCCGTTTCGTGAACGTTCCGCCCGGGAACTTGAGCGTGATGCTCAACGAAGCGGCCACGACGGTCAACATACGGACGGCTTTCGGAAAACTCCTGAAGAACTCCACCGAAGAAGACATCGTCTACATCTACATCGCGACCCACGGAACCATCGATCGCGAACTGGACGCGGCTTTCCTGGTTACTCACGATACGGTGCCTGACAACCTTTATGGAACCGCCTATCCGATGAGCGAGTTCCAGTATCTTTACCAGAATCTCAAAGCGAAGCACTTGATCGTTATAAGCGACGCGTGCAAGAGCGGGAACATCGGGGCCGACGTTCGCGGCCTCAGACGCGATATCGGGGAGGAGGAAGTCGTTGTTAACGAGTATTTCAAAGACATCCTCAAAGAGAACAAAGGCATCAAGAGCTCTCAGTTCATCTACGCCGCCGCCGGCGCCCGGGAATCGTCTATCGAAGACGCCGACATCGGCGGGGGGATTTTCACCAAGAGCCTGATCGATGCTCTGCAGGGAGCAGCAGATTCCAACCGTGACCAGAAAGTCACGGCCGCTGAGGCGCATTCCTATGTCTACAACCGGGTGAGGGAGTACACCAAGGGGCTCCAGAACCCGATGATTATCAACGACTCGCAGTATGACGGGAACCTGGTCCTGTCCGTCACGGACCCGTCCACTTCGAGTCCCGAGAGCGCCGCTGTCGAACCTCGCGTCCGGGCGCCTGAGCCCGGGCTAGCCGCTGCTCCCGCTCCCGCAAGAACTACTTCTTCGGCGCGAACATCCGAACCGGGAGTGTCCGCCGCGTTCGCCACTTTAACAATCGAAAGCGTGGAAGGAGCGGAGGTCCGAGTTAACCGGTCCGTCGTGGGAACGACTACCAAAGACCGGCCGCTGGTGGTCACTCTTGCACCAGGGACCTACGTGGTCGAGGCCCGGAAACCTGATTTCGAGGATTATCGTGAGGAGTTGACTCTTGCTGCCGAGCAGCGGTTGACACGCACCCTCCCCTTGCGGCCGATCGCCGGTGCGGTCCCCTGGATGGCCAAGTACCGGGAGGCCATGACGGCATACGGAAACGAGGAGGCTGGCGCGACGGCCAAGCTGCAAGAGGCCTGGAAGGCTATCATCGCCGACGGCAAAAGCCGTCCCTTGTCGGCGGACGAGACGCAGGCACTCCAGGAGTGTTTTGTTACGTGCGTGGATGCGCGTGCGGACAAGTCCAAGTGGAGGGACTTCCCGAAGATGGTCGCCGACTACATGCAGGTGAGCTGGCTGCTTCCTGCGCCTGCGGAATTTCTCGACGCGGATTGGTACCGGGACGAAATCGCCAAGTATGCCGCCGCAGTGACGATTGAAACCCGGGTGCCCGGCGTCGATCTTCGTTTCGGAGAGTTGCCGCCCGAAAAGCTGAACGGGGTCCGCCAATTGATCGTCCGTCCCGGCTCGTATGATGTCTTCCTGACTAAGCCTCGTTATGCGCCGAAGGCCGTGCGCCTCGAACTCACACCTGGAGTTTTGGCCGAGCCGGTGAAGTTCGACGGGCAACTCGAGAGCCTTGACGTTATCGCGATTACGACCCAGCCGGTGGAGGCGGGCGTTGCTGGATTGAAGATTCAGGCCAGGCCGCTCGGCGAGGTCTTTAACCGATTAGATCAGAACATCAGGAGTGCAGTTGAGTCAGTTATCAAGAAGAACTCACTGAATTACTCCGATGTCCGCGTGATCCTTGCCGAGGGTTTGGATCCGAAGACCGCTTCTTACACTTTCGAGTTCACCAGGCCGGCCTTCGAGACCGAGGCGGTGAAGCTCGATTTGAATGAAGCCACCCTGGCCTCGATTCACCTGCTCGACGGACGGTACGTTCTGGATCATCCGATACGTCTTCAGCCAATGACCGGTGAGCTGATCGTGAGCTCGTTCCCGCCGAGCGCTGCGGTACTGATTGATCGTCAGGCCGTTGGGACAACACCTTTCTCGGCTCGCTTGCCGATCGGAAATCATTCGCTGAAGCTCAAGCACCCGACCGCCGGAGTGTATGTCGAACAGCTGGACATGAAACGCAACGATAGTCACCGGATTGAGGCGCATTTGAAACCGCTGCTCGTCTACGTCGGTATTCTGCCGACTGCAGAGGTAAAGGCCGACAAGCTGGCGGAGGCCGATCAAATCCTCTCGGCCCGGGTGAAGACTCTGGCCAACAGCTTCCTGATCGACTTCCAGCCCGCCGCAAAATACGAGTTCTGGGATGCTGTGCTGAAATCGATGTTCGGCAATCAGCCGAAGGAAACCGCGAGTCACCTGCCCAGGATCGCCGAACGGTTCGATTCGCGCTTGATCGTGTTCGGCGCCTTTCGTTCGATGACGGATTTCCTCAGTAACAAGGTTCACCTCTACCTCATGAACACGGCCAGTCCCTGGTGTGATTCCTGGCCGGTTGACCTGCGCACCTTCGAAGGCTTGGAGCAGATCGGCAAAATCATTGATCAGGGCTGGCAGGTCGAGAAGCATTTCTGGGGAAACTGGACCGGTCTGAAGCTGGTCGACACCATCCTTCCGGGACAGAATCTCATCGTTGCCGGCATCTATGGAGGCAGCCCGGCAGAGCAGGCTGGGATCAAGCAAGGCGATGCCATTCTCCTGGTGGATGGACAACAGCGATCCAGCAGGGATTTCTATACTTACGTCGCGGAGCGCCAACCCGGCGACAAAATAAGCATCAGCACGGTAGACGGAGCGAAGACGCTGACCGTCGAGCAGCGACCCGTCCTCCTGAACTCGGACCTGCTTTTCAACAACTCGACGCTGTTTGCCTTGGAGAGAATCCAGGCGGAAAACCCGGTCGCCTCCCTTCCTCACCAACTTGCGATCCTGGATTCGGCGATCTGTCACATGCGGTTCAAGAATTGGCAACTTGCGGTCGAGCAGCTTAACCGGCTGGATCTTGGCCAGATACCGCATTTCACAGCGACCGTTTCCTACTTGCTGGGCCGCTGCTTTGAAGCTCTGGGTGAGAAGCAACAAGCCATTCGTTTTTACGAGAAATGCCGGGAGGCAAGAACAGAAACGATGGGCCTGGAATATTCCGAGTCGCCGGCAGAGTTGGCGGTATGGCGTCTGGAGTCCATCGGGTGACGAATAGGAGGAGACTTGTGTCTGGTAGTACGAGAACCAGTCTGCTTTGTCTTGCTGTTCTCCTGGTGAATTTCGCCTTTGGGGCGGAGAACATCGCTCGAACGGCCTACGAGGCCGCCCAGCGTCTCGAAAAGAACGGCGTTTACGAACAGGCTCTGACCCAGTATCTGCGGCTGGTCGAAGGCGGACAGGATGAAGAAATATCGCTGATGGCCAAGCTCCAGGCGGCCAAGATCTATCTGAATTCCTTTCAGGATTACGCCAAAGCCAGAACCCTTTTCGGCGACATCGCCAAGCGGATCGACTTCCCGAACCTCGCCGCAGAAGCGGTCTGCAACCTGGGCAAGGCCAACTACCAGGAATCCCAAGGACTAAACGACATCAAGGCCGCCCTCGGGGAGTTTCAGCAAGTGATCCTCGTCTATCGCGAAACAGCCGCCGCCTCCGAGGCGCTGCTTTCCGCCGCTGAAATTGAAGAGACGCTCGGCAACCTGAAGAGTGCGAAGCACTACTATCGGAGCATTCTTTACGAGAGCCGCGATAAGTCGGCAGCGCCTCCAGCCGCATTCCGGTTGGCTCGCTGTTATGTGGTTTCAGGCGAGGTCGCGACGGCGATCGAGGAGCTCCAGCGTTTAAGACTGCTTTATCCGTCGTCGCCGGAGGCGGAGACCTCGCTTCGCGCCGCCTCAAATCTCTACCGGATGTACCTTCTGAAGCAGGAGTCACGCAGCTTCCGAGCCAAGGACCTGGTGACGATGGAGTTGGACGACGTTGCTCAGCTCGAGGTCTTCGGCCCGAACCTGCTCCTCCTGGGAAAAGCCGACCTGCTGACCATCGGCCCCGACGGGAAGGTCGTCGAACGCAAGCCGATGGCCGGGATTCGTTGCATCAGGGTCGAGAGGGGAAGCATCGCGACCAACAACGACCGGGCGGTCCAGATCAAGGGACAGATGACCACTGTCGAGTACCAGGACGATGACAAGATCAAGATCTTCGACAAGGTGCTCGCGAGCACCCGGAATTCATTTGGGGAGACGTACGTCATCGGCGACTTCGAGGGCATCTGGAAACTGATTCCCAAGGAAATCAACAAACAGAAGAAGGTCATTGCGGAACCGTTCGCTTCGCTGCCCGATCGACCGGGCCGCCTCAGGCTTGACACCGAAAACTGGTTCTACGCACTGGCGAACAACGAAAAGAGCCTCTTCGTCCTGGATCGCCAGGGGAACACCAAACTGCAGATCAGGGAAGACGCCTACAACCTTGATTCGATCCTCGATTTTGCCTTGGACGGATACGACAATCTCTACCTTCTTGGCAAAAAGCAGATTGTGATTATCGACAACGTACACCGGCCGGCGCAGGGGCCCAAAGTCCTCGCGCGCGTGGATCTACCCTTCAAGAACCCGCGCCGCATCGCGGTTGACACCGCCGGGCAGATCTACGTCGCGGGTAAGAAGGGGATCGTGACGCTGTATTAAGGGGCCATTTTGGAAAGTCCGCAGATTTACGAAACGACGATCAAGTACTTTCTCCAGCCGGTCTGGGACCTTATCGAGGACGAGACTGTTTCAGAGATTCTGATAAACGGGCCCGATCAGGTCTATGCCGAGCGCAAAGGAAGACTGGGAAAGCTCGACAGACACTTCAGCAGCTCCGAGAAGTTGATGGCTGCGGTTAAGAACATCGCGCAGTTCTCAGGAAAGAGAATTGACCCCTATACGAACGAGCTGGAAGCACGGCTCCCGGATGGTTCGCGCGTTCACGTCGTCTTTCCTCCCTGTGCCCGCCAGGGCATCTCGGTCTCGATCAGAAAGTTCTCCCGGAACAAGTTCACGATGGATACTCTCATCGCGAACGGTTCAATGACCGAGCCGGCCCGGGAATTCCTCGACCTGTTGACCTTGATCGGTAAGAACATCATCGTCTCCGGCGGAACCGGATCGGGGAAGACTTCGCTGCTTAACGCCATTTCAGCCGCGATACCTTCGAAGGAACGGGTCATCGTCATCGAGGATTCCTGCGAGCTGCAATTGCAGCAGGAACACGTGTTGAATTTCGAGGTCCGAAAGCCCGACCACAAAGGACGAGGCGCTTCCACAATCCGCGACCTGTTCAAATCGTCGCTGCGCATGCGCCCGGACCGCATCGTTATCGGGGAGATTCGAGGCGGTGAGGCGCTGGACATGCTGCAGGCGATGAATTCCGGGCACAGCGGGTCAATGTCGACGGTGCATGCAAACACTCCTCGTGATGCGCTCAGCCGCCTGGAGACCCTGGCGCTTATGGGAGGAGTAGACATCCCCCTGCACGCGTTGCGCAACCAGGTGGCATCGGCCATCGACATCGTGGTCCAGACGTCGCGCATGCTCGACGGGTCGCGCAAAATCACCAACATCTCGGAGGTCTTGCCGCTTACCCCGGAAGGCAATTACGTGATGCAGGATATCTTCACATTCCGTTCATCGGGATGTGACGAGAACGGGAAGCTGATCGGAGAGTTGAACTGGACCGGCCGGGTTTCCGAGGCAGCGGACGAACTGCAGTCGAAAGGTTATGTCTCGCTGGTCGTGATGACCAACGCGGTTTTTGGGCTTCCCTGGGACCACAAAATGGCCGAGCCGCTGCTGCAAGCAGGACAGGTCAACCATGCTTAAAGACCTGTTGAGGTTGCATCATGACGAGCAGGGGATGGAAACCCTGGAATACATCCTGGTGGTCGGTTTCATCATCTTTCCCCTGACCGCGATACCTGTCCTGGCCTGCCGGATCATGACGCATTACTACTATCAGATCATCGTGGATGTCGTCAGTCTGCCCTTTCCTTAAGGAGGAAAAAACATGTTGAGCAGGTTGAAAGCGTTTCACCAGAACGAGAACGGCGCGGAAGCAGGTCTGGAACGGATACTGCTGGTGGCGTTCATTGCGCTGCCGTTGCTGGCGATCTTCATCATTTTCCGGGACAAGATCGCCGAATGGGTCAAGGGATACTACGACGAGGTCTTCGGAGCGGGTGAAGCCGGCAAGCAGTCGCCATAGGTTTGGCGGTCATTTTCTTGTCTGACCGGGGGCAACCAGCCGCGCGGCGGTTGAGTGGCGCGTTTTTTGCGCTGTATCGAAACCCCGCTGTGTACGCGCCGGGGGCCACACTTTGTACGGATCTCGTGCCGGGAGCCGGGTCTCAATTTGGAGTGCGGCGGCAACGAGAGGCCGACGCTTTACCAGGCCTCGAGGCGACGCCGCTTTCCCGGTAGGAAACCGCACCTGTTCGATCGTGCACAGGCCAAAGCGGCGTCGCCAGGACTCCTGATAAAGCGTCTGAGTCCTTTTGCCGCCGCACTCCAAATTAGAACCCGGCTCTGCACGAGATACGCGTAAAGTGCAGGCGCCAAGGGCGCACCCGGGTACGCCCCGTGGTCAGTTCCGCCCGGTTTCAGGGGAGACGGATGGAGTTTAATGACTATTTTCTGCTGGCGGTGATAGGTGTGGCCGCCATTACAGATCTTTGCACCGGCAAGATTTACAACAGGTTGACGTATTCCGCCTTTGTCGTCGCGCTTGTCCTCCCTTTTGCGGGCGGAAGCGTTCCCCTTTTTGACGTCTTGGTCGGCTTTTTGGTCGGTTTTGTTCCCCTTTTTGTGGTGTACCAGATGGGGGGCATCGGGGGAGGCGACGTGAAGCTGCTGGCGGTCCTCGGAGGTCTTGCCGGATACCCCTTCATCCTTCACATCATGTTCTACTCCTTTCTGGTGGGAGGCGTCCTGGCCCTTAGTATCATCGTGTGGCAAGGCCGTTTCCTGGAGGTTATGCGGCGGATGGGGAAGAACGCCTACTTGCTGGTTTTCCCCGGGACTCACCCGCACGTCCCCAACGACGGTTATCGGATTCCTTTCGGATTTGCGATCTGCATGGGAACGCTTTGGGCGCTTCTCATGAAGATCCTGGGGCTGGTATGGATCTAAGGAAGCTGAGGCACCGGCTTGCACGACTCGACCCTATGGACGAGGGCGGCTCGGTCATGTTCGAGTTCGCCATGTCGTTCCCGATATTCCTGACGGTCGTTCTAATGCTCGTCCAGTGGGTGCTCATCCTTAATGCGCGCGTCGTCGTCAATTACGCGGCCTTCTGCGCCGCCCGCAGTGCCTCGGTGATCATCCCCGTCAAATACAGCGAACAGGAGGAAGTCAACCAACTGGATCCCGCCAACAAGGCGGGCAAAATCGCCGATATCCGAACGGCAGCGGCGATTGGCTGCCTGCCGATCAGTCCGATGATGGCCAAGTACGTGGAGGGGGCCGGCTTCGATCTCCTCCATCGGCTGCCGCAACCCACCGATCCTTACCTCGATAATCCGCTGCTCAGAGTCAAGACGCCGAAAACGGCCGGGGATATTGCGCCGACGCTACTACCTGAACAGGTGCTTCAAATGCAGGGGAAACTGGCCGACGTCCTGTCAAAACTGGCCGACGGCTGGGTGGGAGGTTTTGAGAAGCTCGACCAGCTGTTCGCCGGCAGCACTTTTTATCAGGTCACTAACAAACTCCTGTACTCATACCTTTTTACCGAAGTCGAGATCGAGGGCGGGCCGCAATTCGACGAGCACGCCCTCATGACGGTGAAAGTCACGCATCCTTTTCATCTTAACGTCCCGTTTGCACGACGAGTCCTGGGGAGACGCCTGGGCGGCAGGGACTACGACCGGGTTCTGGGAATCGACGACGAATCAAGACCGGTCGCCGACTTTCTGCTGAGCAAGACGCAGCTTTACTCGGTAACCATCACAGAAACCTGCACGATCATGAACGAGGGGGAGGATGTCAATCTGCCGTAGGGGGGTGGGCACCACTGGGAGTGCAGGCGCCCCTGGGCGTGTAGGCGTCCCTGGGAGCGCAGGCGTCTCGCCTGCACTGGGGCAAGGGGCGTCCCGCCCCGTCCGGGCGGCCGGCACAATCGACCTTGCGAACGGTCCGGACGGGGCGGGACGCCCCTCGCCCCAGTGCAGGCGAGACGC
>RPQK01000258.1 GCA_003819755.1 Acidobacteriota bacterium
AAATGGCTTTCGTCCGGCGATAAGGCAGGACCCGAATAATCGGATTGTCCCCCTACCGTTCCGAGCCGCCTCCCGGAACGGTCGAACCAGGTCAGTGCGGTTCCGGGCGAATCCCCAGCCTGCATCTTCCAGACCAGGAGCCCGTTGTCGGACGCCGAAAAGGCCGACAACGGAGGTCCGGTGCCCCCGGCATAGCTGGCCACTCCCTGAGCCACGACGACCGGCCCTCCGGCGAGCACCAGACGCTGAAGGTCAAACCGTTGAGCCAGGAGCTGGTTGCCTCTGCTGAAGAGCAGGTAACCGGGCGAGACGTACACCGCGGAGCCGGCATCTCGGAGCACCAGTCTTCGATTTCGGCCCGAATCGAGCGACGCCACGTAAAGGCCGTTTGATTCCGAATTCTGGTTCTCCGAATAGTAGAGAAAGTGCCTTCCGTCGGGGAGGAACCTCGGATCATACCGGCCCGTCTCTCCGTCGGCAAATGAATCCATCGTGACAGGCTCGCCGCCCGTCGCCTGGATATGGCAAAGTCGAGACCCTAATGCAACCAGGGTCGGGAACAGGATAACGCCGTCTTCATTCCAGCTCCCGGCGAACCCCCTGCCGGCCCGGCACACTGTAGAGGCCGCTCCCCCCGCGACCTCGATCTTTCGGAGCATACCCTTCGCCCAAAAAGCCACAAAGCGGCTGTCAGGAGACCAGAACGGCGATGCGGCTCCTTCCGTTCCGGACAGGCGCGTTGCTTCCGATGAGTCAAAATCACGCACCCAGAGGCAAACTTCCCGGCCCACCTCAGCGGACGTGGGGAGCGCACTGAAGACGATCTGCTTTCCATCGGGCGATACGGCGGGGGCATCGGACCATGAGAGTATCCAGCCATCGGGAACCGTGAAGGCGAAATTCGCTCCGGGCCCGTAGTCCCGCGGCTTGGCTTTGGCTTCGCGCTGGGCCTTCCCGCGGCGCTGGGCAATTTCCGGGTTATCGCCAGACTGGAACACGTATGAGACGAGGGTCAGGACCAGGACGAAGAGACCCAGGGCCAAGCCCGTGACGACAGGGGTCCATAGTCCGCGCCGGAGGCCAGCGAAGGACCCGTCGGGTCTCGCTTTGATCGCTGATGGAAGCGTCTCCAGGGCAAGCCGCAGTTCCTGGGCCGATTGAAAGCGCTTCTGGCGGTCCTTCTCCAGGCACCTTGAAACGATCCTTTGGAGACCGGGAGAAACGTCCCGACGAATCTCCGAGAGCGGGACGGGATCACGGGTGAGGACGGCGGCGATCACGTCGCTGGCCGTCGGACCGTCAAACGGGCGGCACTGGCCGAGCATCTCGTAGAGAATCACGCCGAGAGAGAAAATGTCCGTGCGATGGTCCAAAGTCTGCCCGCGTGCCTGCTCGGGCGACATGTACGCCACGGTCCCCATAACGATTCCGCTTTGGGTGCTCAGCCTCTGGACCAGCTCGGCATCCGAGTCCCCCGCTGACCGGCTGATCTTGGCCAAGCCGAAATCGAGCACTTTCACCAGTCCGTCCGGCCTCACCATGATGTTTTCCGGCTTGAGGTCCCGGTGAATGATGCCGGCGGCATGTGCGGACTCGGCGGCGCTCGCAATCTGCGAGGCGATCTTCAGCGCCTCCATCGGCTCTATGGGCCGGTCCTTGGCATAGGACACTCGCTGCCGGAGCATCTCTCCCTCGATGTACTCCGTCACGATGTAAGAGCGGCCGTCCACTTGTCCAGTCTCGTAGACCGTCAGGATGTTGGGGTGATTGAGGGCCGAGGCCGCGAGCGCCTCCTGCTCGAAGCGCCGCACCCGCTTCTGATCTGCCGCACATTCAAGCGGCATCAGCTTGATCGCCACTTTGCGTTTCAGCCGGGTGTCTGTCGCCAGATAGACCTCGCCCATCCCGCCGCTGGCCAGTGGGGCCAGCAACTGATAGGTGCCGATCTGTCCCGAGACCGGCGAGCTGACTGCCGCTTGAGTTGCTCCTTCCGGAGACTGGTCGGAAGCCCACTGTTTGGCGACCAGTTCGAAGGCCGACGTTTCAATGAAGTTCCCCGCCGGGTCATCGTAATGGAGCAGTGCCTCGACTTCCTGACGCAACCCGTTGTCCCCCGCGCAGGCCTCGGCGAGAAACCCCGGCCGTTCCTCGGGCACTCGCTCGAGTGAGGCGTGGTAGAGCTCCTCGATGCGTTTCCAGGCGTCAACGTTCATTGAATGCTTCCCTCGGAGAGCCAACGCAACAGCCACGCTTTTGCCAGCCGCCAATCGCGTCTCACCGTTTCCGGCGAGACGCCGAGTGCCGCCGCTGTTTCTTTCTCATCCAGACCTCCGAAGAAACGCAGTTCGACAACGCGGCCCTTGCGTTCGTCTACCTGGGCCAGCGCGCCGAGAGCCTGGTCGACCGCCAGGATATCCTCCTCGGGGGCCCGGACGACCGCCACACCTGTCGTGATGGAGACCGGACGCGCCCCGCCGCCGCGTTTTAGCGAATTCCGTTCGCGAGCGAGATCGACCAGGATGCGGCGCATCAAACGTGCCGAAATGCCAAAGAAGTGCGATCGGTTCTGCCACTGGGTACCCCGGCTGTCGACCAGTTTCAGGTAAGCCTCGTTGATCAGGGCGGTGGTCTGGAGAATGTGTCCGGCGGGTTCGGCGCTCAGGTAGTGCCTGGCCAGGCGATGCAGTTCGGCGTACACGAGCGGGACGAGATCTTGTAGTGCGGCCTCATCCCCGTCGCTCCAAGCGAGCAGCAGGCGTGTGACCTCATGTGAAGAGGGCATCGGCATTGTCTCTTCTTAAAGCCCGCCGGACGACGAATCGTCTTGTTACTTCGTTTATTACGGTCAACACCCTGCCGGAGTTCCGTCTTTGCGCCCAATAACCAGCAACATCGCTATTTTCGACCAGCCCGGCGGGAAAAAGGTGGGTGGCATCTCCTCCCGGTTAACGCTTTCCCCCTTCGTTTCCGCATTACCTAACGGAGGTGCAGAATGCGTGAAACGGTTGGCATCAGAATCAGACGGCGATGCCCGGGCGATCTTGGAGGATGCCTGGCCGCTCTGGTCTTCGTGGCCTTCCTGAATCCGCTCCCGGTTCGGGGCGCTGCGGCTCTCGCGGGCAGTTTTCGAAGTGGCGTCTGCGTCAGCCAGACTCGTCCGTTTACTCCCAAACAGGAGACGGCGCTGCTCATGGGTTTGCGACGGTCGAGCGGCCTGGCAGATATCCATTTCAATGACGAGGGCTTTCTCGATCTTGGCAACCGCTTGCATTTCGTCGACGGCTCGTCGACGGCCAGAGCTTTGATAACGGCCGCGGTGGACGGCCGTGACCTTTACGTCATTGAGAGTCACCAGCGTTCATCGGAGCTGGCCTTTGCCCGGATTCGAGGCAGCCTCGATTACCAGAACCTGAAGAGCGCTCCGGGACTGACGCGGCGCCTGTGGAACATCGAAATCGATTTTTACGACTACACCGAACTGCGAGGCCACACCGAGGCCATCCGAGCGTTTGATCCCGCGCTTAATCTGCTCCACGAGCTCGCCCATCCGATCATGCACCTGCGCGATTCGACGGGCGACGGCGATGCCCTGGGGGATTGCGAACGATTTATCAACCAGATTCGACGTGAACTGGGACTGCTGGAGCGGGAGAGTTATGACCCGGTAAACCGGCAGGCGGTCACACCTTACGGGACGGGGCAACGAATTCTGGGAGAGTTGAGCTTTGTTCGATTCGAGCCGGGAAAACGGAGCAGGAAGTACCGCCTGACCTTTGATGTGGAGAACGTAGCCGCCGCCAGCCTGGTCGAGCCTCGGTCAGCCGGCGTGCGCGCGGTCGCGCGGCGATAACTCTGGCCGGGAGCGCAGGCATCCTTGCCTTCAGAAGGGACACAAGGGACAGAAGGGACAGAAGGGACACAAGGGACAAGAGAGGTGTCTTTTCACGTCCCTTGTGTCCCTTCTGTCCCTTCTGTCCCTTGTGTCCCTTGTGTCCCTGCTGAGCCAGCGCGCCCAGCTGCAACCCGCCCGGGATGTTTTACCCGGACAATATTGACACCCTCAATTTCGCCCGGGTATAATTGCGGTCGATTAGGGAGACATATGATTCAGCAACCAGAAAAACATTTGATCGCATTTGCGGGGACCACGCGCCTGGCGACCGGGTCCGTGCGGGAAGTCGTCCGGGCGGCAAAGGCGGTGGTGGACCGCGGCGATCCAGTCCCGATTTTGATATTCGATGCGGTGACAAGCGAGCCGATGGATGTCGACTTCCGTGGCTCGCCCGAGGAGGTTCTAAGCCGGCTTCCGCGTCAGGATGATGTTCAAAAAGAGGCCCCGCGCTCAGCCGGCCGCCCGAAGCTCGGCGTCATTGCTCGCGAGGTCACACTGCTGCCGCGTCATTGGGAATGGCTGGCTGGCCAGCCGGGAGGGGCCTCGGTGACCCTTCGAAAGCTGGTTGAGCAGGCCAGGCGTTCAAGCGGGGAAGCTGACCGGGTGCGCGTCGCCCGCGAGAGAACCTACCGATTCATGTCGGCCATGGCTGGCGACGCGGCCGGGTTCGAGGAGGGCGCCCGCGCATTGTTCTCGGGAAACCGTGAGCGTTTTGAGCAAATGGTGGAGTCGTGGCCGGCCGATGTGCGAGAGCACACACGAGAGCTGGCGAAAGAGGCCTTTGCGGCTTCGGAGCAGGACTGATATCTTGCAGAGCCGCACCTGGCGCGGGCTCTGGAACGAGACGCCCGACCTTGGGGTTGATGCGGCCACGACAGGCAGGTTGCATCCCCCCGCCGAATGCCTTCCCGGCAGGCTTACACCTTGACTTCCAGTTCCGACCCTCCATATGCTGCCGCGCAGGTAGGATTCTTCTTATGAAAAAAGCAGTGCGCCTCTCGGTCCTGTTTCTTTGCTTTTGTGTGCTGTCTTCTGCGGCCCTCGCCCGGGACTACTATTTGAGCCCGGCAGGCAACGACTCTGCTCCAGGAACGGAACGTCAGCCCTGGAGGACGCTGGGCCGGTGTGACCAGCTCGACCTGGAACCGGGCGATCGTATCCTGCTGAAAGGCGGAGAGCGGTTTCGGGGGACTCTCTCTTTGGACGCCTCCGATTCCGGGGTGGCCGGCCAGCCTCTGCTTCTCACCTCATATGGTTCCGGGCGAGCCACAATTGATGCTGGAAATGGCACTGCGATTCGGCTCGAATCCTGCTCTCACATCGTCTTGAGGAACATCAACTGCACCGGCGCCGGCCGTAGGACGGGGAACACCGAGTCAGGAATCGTCCTGACTGGAGCTGGAAACATCGAAATCGACGAGGTGGATGTGAGCGGCTTTCGCAATTCCGGCGTCCGGATGAGCGGAGTGGCCGATGTCAAAGTCACGCACGTGCACGCTTTCGAGAACGGATTTGCCGGCATCAGTTCCAGTGACGCCATGTCGAAAAACATCTACGTCGGTCACTGCCTGGCCGAGAACAACCCCGGTGATCCGACCATCCTCACAAACCACAGCGGCAACGGCATTGTGATAGGAAGGGTCTCAAAGGCGCTCATTGAGTACTGCGAAGCGCGTTACAACGGGTGGGATATGCCGCGAAAGGGGAACGGGCCGGTCGGGATCTGGACCTGGCACGCCGACGACGTCGTGATTCAATACTGCGTCTCGCACCATAATCGGAGCACGGGGGTTGACGGGGGCGGTTTCGACTTTGACGGCGGAGTGACCAATTCGGTTCTGCAGTACAACTACTCCCACGACAACCACGGTTCCGGGTACCTGATTTGCCAGTACGGCGGCGCTGCCCCGTTTCGTGGGAATACCGTCCGCTACAACATCAGCCAGGACGATGGTCTGACCAATCACAATGCTGGAATCTACGTCTGGGTTGGCGGTGCGAAAATGGAGAGCACCGATTGTTACAACAACACGATCTTTAACAGCAAAGGGGCCGCGGTCGGTTTCGGCGTAGATAAGCGATACGCCAACCAGCTTCCGAAAATGACTTTCCGGAACAACGTCTTTGTGAGCGGCGAAGCCCAGATCGAAGGGGGAGCGGAGAAAGGCGTGTTCCAGGGGAACATCTACTGGGCCATGGGGGACGGCGGGTTTCTGGTGGACGGGTACAAGAGTTTCAAAGAGTGGGCGGCCGCCACGGGCCAGGAAAAGGTTGATGGGAAGGTCGTCGGAAGGTACGTTGATCCGCTGCTTCAGAAGAACGGGACGGGCCTGTTGACCGATCCCACGAAGCTCCCTGGGCTTCCCGAATACCAGCTGTTGCCCGGCTCGCCGGCGATTGATTCCGGGTTGGATCTGAGGTCGCTCTTCGGACTTGACCCGGGCCCCAAGGATTTCTACGGTAACCCCTTACCTGCGGGCAAATTCCTGGACATCGGGGCCCACGAGTATGTGCAAGTGACAAAGC
Organism: Acidobacteriota bacterium; assembly: GCA_003819755.1. Taxonomy (GTDB): domain Bacteria; phylum Acidobacteriota; class UBA6911; order RPQK01; family RPQK01; genus RPQK01. The sequence goes on from RPQK01000258.1 coordinate 6,419, forward strand.
TGACGTCAAAGTGATGCTGCCACTAGCCGGATTCACTCACATCTCAGAGCCGTAATCGGGTCGACGGACGCGGCTCGGCGAGCGGGTCGGAAGGTCGCAGCAGCGCCAACCAGGATAATCAGTCCCGAGATAGCCAGATAGGTCAGAGGATCAGTCGCTGTCACCCCATAAAGCCAGTTTTCGAGCCATCGCGTGAGAGCAACGGCGCCGGCTACGCCGACAACGACCCCGATGACGCAAAGCACCAGTGCCCGTCCGATGATCATTCGAAGAACCAGCCGAGGGGAAGCTCCGACGGCGATGCGCAGGCCGATATCCCTGGTCTGTTGAGAAACGGCGTGCGCCATCACGCCGTAAATTCCGACCATGGCAAGAATCAGTGCAAGTCCGGCAAAAACGGAGATGAGCAGCGTCACCTGCCGGCCGTGGCTCATGTTTTTCGTCAGGTGTTCGTTCATCTGGCTTACTTCAGACACCGGCGCTTCGTTGTCAAACTCGGCCACCTTTTCCCGGACGAGCGATGCGACCTGGTCAGCAGGCAGTGGGGTCCTTATGGCGAGCGTCAGGGAGGCCGGCCATTGATGCTGCGAGAGGTACATCTGGGACGGAACTGGAGCCTGAGGGCTTTCGTGACGGGTGCCACGTACGATGCCGATCACCGTGAAGCTGAACGTTTCGAAGTTCACGATACGGAACGTCTTCCCGATTGGATCCTGGTTCGGCCAGAACTGGCGGGCCGTGGCTTCGCTGATCACGGCGACTCGGGGAGCGTCGACATTGTCGGCTGAAGAAAAGGTCCGTCCCCTGACCATCGGGATGCTCATCACCTTGAAGTAGTCCCCGGTGACCGAGTATCGGTAGACCCGGGGATAGTTGCCGTCGGGGGGAACCGGCGCCCCCTGGGCAGCGATCGGAAAAGAAGCCGTCTGCCCGGTCATGGGCAAAGGAAAAACGGAAGCGACCGCCTCAATACCCGGGACAGCGCGTACCCGATCTATCAGTTGGTCGGTGTAGTGCCCCATGGTCCGAGCCAATATCGACTCATCGATCCCGTCCCGGGTGGTCGCAGGCCCCAAGAACCTGGAGTCAGGCGGTTCAACCTGCATGGTAACCACGTTGTCGGGGCGAAATCCGCAGTCGACCTTCATCAGGTGAACAGCGCTTCTGATCATCAACCCGGCGCCGATCAGGAGAACCAGGGCAAGCGCGACTTCCGAGACGACCAATGCATCGCGGAGCCGATGATGTCGGGTGCCGCTTCCCGTTCGTTCTCCCTGCTTTAGAAACTCCGCCAGGTTTGTTCGAGAGCTCTGCAAGGCCGGTACAAGGCCGAAGAGCACCGAGGTGCCGCAGCATAGCAGCAGCGTGAAGACAAGCACCCATCCGTCGATTTGAACGAAGGGGGCGACTTCGGCCGGAACGAACGTTGTCAGCCCGGAAAGGGCGGCGGATGCGAGAAGTAAACCGACTACCCCTCCTTCGAGGGCAAGGAGGAGGCTTTCGACCAATGTCTGCCTGATCAGCGACGGGCGATCAGCCCCTAAGGCGGCCCGTACCGCCAACTCCCGGTTGCGCTCGTTGAGGCGCACCAACAGAAGACTGGCCACATTTAGACAGGCGATCAGGAGGACAAAAGCGACTGCTCCCAGGAAGACGAGAACGAGGGACCTGGTGTAGCCGGTCATCCACTGACCGAGGCTCGTCATGACGACGAATTCACCCGCGTTGTCCTTCGGGTAGCGCTCTTCCAATTGACGGGCCACAACTTTCATTTCCGCTTGAGCCTGCTCTTCTGTTACTCCCGGCTTCAGGCGTCCCACAACATAGAGCGCATCGTGATCGTAGCGAGGCTCTTTGTGAGCGTGGGGATGGATCGGGAAATAGAGCTCACTGGCACCCCAGAAGCGAAACCCGGGCGGCGCAACCCCGACGACGGTGAAACTCGCTCCGTCTACGGTAAGGTCTCTGCCCAGAACGTCAGGGCTGCCACCAAAACGTCGCTGCCAGAGAGAATGATCGAGCACAACGACCGGCGGGCCCCCCGCCGAATCTTCTGCGGCTGAGAAGCCTCTGCCGAGAACGGACCTCCTGCCGAGTGTCGAGAAGAAGTTCCGAGAGATCCACTTCCCGTTGACCTTCTCGGGCCCTACGCCTCCCTGGAGCGTATATCGTCCGGATCTGAAACAGGCCATCTCCTCAAAACTTCGGCTCATCTGCCGCCAGTCGAGGAAGTTCGGGTAAGACACGGGATACGAGCCCTGTTTGCTCCCCTCGAACATAAGAACCAGGCGATCAGCGGCGCCGTACGGCAGGGACTTCAGAAATACAGCGCTGACCAGACTGAAGATCGCTGTGTTAGCGCCCACACCGAGGGCCAGGGTCAAAACCGCGATCGCGGTAAAGGCAGGTTTCTTTAACTGCATTCGAAACGCGAATTTGAGATCTCTTGCTAGCGCCATCGTTCCCTCTCAGGGACAGGCCTTGATAATAGGCATATTACTGCCAAGCAGTCCGTCCAAGTGAGTGAAAGCAAATTGGATTCCTATTTTTGTGACGGGGGTGTGGTTGGCTATCGGCGGCGAGCGGAACGGGCCTGCGAGGCCCGGCCGAATCATCGACAAGCATGACCACATGTCGGCGGTTCGTCCATTACTGAGATTGCCTGTCCGAAAGTGGGATGGGTTCAGGGGTGAAGGCAGGATGCCTGCGCACCCACCAAAAGGACCCCAAGGACCTCAAGGACCTCAAGGACAAGAACTGCTTGAAGTCCCTGAAGTCCTTCAGGTCCTTCCGGTCTTTCAGGTCCTTCCGGT
>RPQK01000259.1 GCA_003819755.1 Acidobacteriota bacterium
AAAGGGACAAAGGGGCAGAGGGGCAGAGGGGGAGGGGCAGAAGGGCAGAGGGGCAAAGGGGCAGAGGGGCAAAGGGAAAAGCATGCAAACAGCAAAACAGCGGTAGGGAGGGAAAAAGAAAAACGCATACTCGTTTTCGCTTTTCCCTTTGCCCCTCTGCCTCTTTGCCCCTGTGACCTTGGTTCGACTACGAGCTCTGTTTCGCCTTGATCGGGCGGAGCTTGATGTTGCGGTAGGAGACCCGGTTGCCATGGTCCTGCAAGAGAATATGACCCTTGGGATGCTCACCGAAGCCTTGGTTGTCCTTGAACTTGCTCTCGGCTTTGTGGGCTCGGAAACCCTCCGAACCGCGTTCATACTCAAGGATCTTCTTCCCGTTCAACCAGTGCTCGACGTGCTTGCCGTCGACCAGAATCCGGGCCTGATTCCATTCCCCGATCGGCTTGACCGGTTTGTCTGCTGCAGCGGGGATCAGATCGTAAAGGGACCCAAGTGTGCGGTTTCCACTTATCCCCTTCTTCGCGTCCGGATGCCGGCTGTCATCCAGCACCTGGTATTCCAGCCCAATCGCCGAGCCTGGCCGGTTCGGTTCGATGCCGACCACGTTGTATTTAATGCCGCTGTTTGCTCCCGGAGTCAGTTTAAACTCCACGGACAGCTCAAAATTGTCATATTGATCGACCGTCACAATATCTCCGCCGTGGCGCGACTCCGCGCCCCCGGACTCGAGAACGCTCAACTCGCCGTTCTCGATCGCCCACCCGTATTCGGGGAATTTGTCGATTTTCGCCCCACGCCACCCATGCGGCGTCTTCCCGTCGAACAGGAGTACCCAGCCCTCTTTCACTTCCCGATCTGTCAGAGTGTTCGGGACCTGTCCGGCGGCGAACAACGAACCCAACGCAAAGCCGATCACCGGTAACAGTGTCATTCGTCTTCTTTGATGCATATTTGTCCTCGTGAAAGAATCCCGTTCCAGTCTGTACTTTTTTTATCAGCGAGAAAAGAGGGCAGTGTCCTACAATAGCGAAGCCCGCAGGGTTGACGCGGGAACGGAGGGAGAATTCTATGGAGAGACTCACCGACAAGCGTGGCGCCCGATCCTGGTTCCTTTTCCATCTCGGCTGGTACCTCAACCTGCTCTTATTCCTGGCTGCCATCTCCGCAGCGATATACTTCTTCATGGGGATCATGAGTGGTTCTTCGAACGAGGTCTACGACAGTCTGATGATGATGTCGTTTGTCATCCTGTCGGCGATCCTGCTCATGGGCGCCGGCATTTCCCGGTATCAAGCCCGCCTCGAGGGGCAGCACCTGGAGATCAAGAAGACGATCCTGGCACTGGGTGAGAAAGTCGACATGCTGCGCGCTGCTGAGTCAAAGAGAAGTGAAGCTGTTCGGTTGTGAAACCCTTTCACGAGACGGTTTCCCGCGGCCGGGGCTCCTGTGAGCCCTGGCCGGACTGTCTCGCCGCCACTGCCTGGTTTCCCCGACCCGCCTTTTATCCGCTTTCTCCCGCCAAAAGGTTTCAAAAGGGTGAGCAGGATCGCCAGACTGCGACTTTCGTGGCAGTACCATTGCCAACCCGGGAGTACTGCAAATGAACAAAATTCTTGGACTTGGCAAGGTAACAGGATGGGCCAATCAGGATATAGCGATCGACATGGGGACAGCGAACACGATCATGTACGTACGGGGTCGTGGAATTGTTGTCAATGAACCGTCCCTGGTGGTGATGGACGATCGAAAGAGCCAGAATCCGGTCCATGCGGTAGGCGAAGCCGCCAAACAGATGATTGGGCGGACCCCTCGCACTTTGAAAGTGATTCGCCCGCTTCAACGCGGAGTGATTGCCGACTTTACGGCCACACAGGACATGCTGAAGTTCTTGATGTCGAAGGCCGTCCGGCGCCGGGCTCCCTGGCGCTCGCGAGTGACGATCTCAGTTCCGGCAGTCGCTACTTCGGTGGAAGCTCGCGCCTTCAGGGACGTGGTCAGCAGCCTGCCCGGCGTTCGCTCCGTTTCAACTGTGCCGGATCCGCTCGCCGGTGCTTACGGCGTCGGCCTGCCGGTTGATGAGGCGACAGGCTGCATGCTGACAGACATTGGCGCCGGAGTGACCGAAACGACTGTCATCAGCCGGGGCGGAATCGTCTTGACGCGATCAATCCCACTCGGCGGCAATACGCTCGACGAGAGAATCCTTCACTCGGTGCGAAGGAAATTCAACGTCATAATCGGGGAACAGACCGCCGAGGAGGTGAAAATCCGGGTCGGTTCGGCGACACCCGTGCGAAATCAGATGAGCATGATGGCAACTGGGCGAAGTCTGCAGACCGGCTTGCCGGAAACTGTCGAGATCCGCACCAATGAAGTGTGCGAAGCGATCACGTCGGCGAACCTCGCGATTGTCGAATTGGTCCGGCGTGTCCTGGAGCAAACGCCCCCGGAGCTGGCCGCTGACATCCTGGACCGAGGGCTGGTCCTCACCGGCGGAGGGTCCTTGTTGAGGAATCTGGACCAGTTTCTCTCCGAACAGATCGGGATACCGGTCCGGGTATCAGCACAGCCGATGACGTCGGTGGCGACAGGCGCCGGCGAGATGATAAAGCGCGGAAATGGCCAGCCCGACGGCGGCCCCAGGACTTGGGCAACCCGCGCGGCGAGCCTGTTCTAGGGCCGACGCTTTTGGGGATTGCGGTGGCGCCACCGCAATCCCCAAAAAAGCTCCCAGCTTACGCGGATGTTTCTTCCGCGTGCCGGCAAACCGCGATCAGCGAAACTCCTCCGAAAAGCGGGGCGATGATCGGGTCCATCCGTCGCAGCAGCGGGACCATGCGGTCAAAGCGCCGGACGTCGCGGTTTCGCAGTTCTTTCCGACGGAGCACCTTCCCGCTCACGAACCAGCCAATCGCGCCGAGAAAATTGTGTTCCAGCACTTCCTCCACCCGGAAACCGGTCTCGCCTAGAAGCGAGCACAACTCCTGTTTCCGGTATCGTCTGAAATGGCCCAGTTCCCGATCTATCGCGCAGAACAGGGCAGGATGCGCGGGAACGAGCAAGAGGAGCTTGCCATTTGGCCGGAGCAACCGCTTCATCGACTGCAGCGCCGCCTTGTGGTTCTCCACGTGCTCAAGGACGTTGGTGCAGATCACAGTATCAAAAGTCTGATCGGAAAGGGCTTGCGGGGGAGGCAGATTGGCATCCCAGACAACGGCCTCGAGGAATGCATCGGTTCCAAACCGGTCGCGGATTACGTTCAGGGAAGCGGGCGCGTGGTCGGTCGCCACAACCCGTTCGACCTGTGGATCGTTGACCAGCTCGGCGATGATGTTCCCTATTCCAGATCCGACCTCAAGTATTTCCCCGCCGACATGCTGCCTCAGTCTGCTGAATATCCACCGGTTATAGTTCAGGGCCTTCTCGAAAACCTCCAAGGTCACAACACCCGTATCGGGGGGCTCCGGAGGACTAACCAAGGCCCGCTCCAAGGCCTCACGGTCCTTCACGAAGGGTCTCCTGCTCAACGAGAACACGGCGATATGCCGCAGCGCGGCAATGCCATCCCTCCAGGTTATCTTCTTTCCCTGGTCGTACGATCGGCCGTAGTAGTTGATCGGCACCTCGTAGATCGTGCAGGGAAGTTTCGCCAGTTTTGCCGTGATCTCGGGCTCAAAACCAAAACGTGGAGAAACGAGTTGGATGTTCTGGATGACCTCGCGTTTGAAGGCCTTGTAGCAGGTCTCCATGTCGGTGAGGTTGAGGTCGGTGAACAGGTTCGAAAGGAGCGTCAGCAGTCGGTTTCCGATGCTGTGGCGGAAGTAAAGGACGCGGCGTTCTCCATGAAGAAAACGCGAACCGTAAACAACATCGGCCACACCGGTGTCAATCGGACGCAGAAGCACTTCGTAGTCGGCGGGGGAATATTCAAGATCCGCATCCTGAACAATCACGACGTCTTTCGTCGCCAGCTGGAAAGCGGTATGGAGCGCCGCTCCTTTCCCCCGATTTTCCGGCTGAAAGACAACCCGAATTTCCGGGTCACATCGATATTCGTCGAGAATTCGCCGGGTCCCGTCGTTGGACATGTCGTCGACGATGATGATCTCTTTTTCTCTGTCGACCGCCTTGATGCGCCGGATGATCTCACGGATCGTACGGCGTTCATTGTGAACGGGCATCGCGACGCTGATTGATGAGTAACGGCGGCTTCCAGCCAAGTTAATTCCTCCACTATCACGAGACAAACGATCGGAGAATTGTAGAGAACGCGGGGACGGAGGTCAATTGCGGGTCTTGGTCCGCGTCGAAATCCGGCACTCGCTGCCCACAAAAGGCTGTTACAATCATGGTTCGATCAAACGTTGCCGGGAGGGAGGTCCATGGTGGAAAACCACAAACGATCCTTTCTTCGAGCATCTCTGCTCGTTCTCCTTGGCCTCATCACCATCGCTTTTGTTGCGGTGGCGGCCGAGGTGTCCATGACTCCCCCTCCTCTGGCTCCGCGTCGTAATCCTGCCGGAAATTATGCAGGCGAGTGGAAAGGCACTGTCCGGGTCACAATGCCCGATCAGAGGGAACTGGCTTTGCCTCTTCACCTGAATATTCGGTCGGACGGCACGGTCCAGGGTTCGATAGGCCAGGCGCGGGTGAAAGCACGATTCGAGTGGAACCGTTCCTGGCTTGGACGGGCTCTTCATCTGCGGAGTGATTACATCATTACCGGCCAGGTCTCCGGGTTTTCCGGCGGACCGGCCGCAGGCCAGAACGAGACCTTGTCGATACCGCTCGCACCTGAGACCAGTTATCTCCGGGGAGCGGTCTTCATTGGCAAAAGAGGACCTTCCAGGATTTCTCTCTTTCTGGTTCGCCGCCAGGAGTCATCCGGCTCTCGCCGGTTACTGGAGTCCCTTTAGAGTGGACGGGAGGTCCCATGAGAGCCGCTCGCTCGCTTAGTCTTTCCGAAGAGCATCCGGTTGCTCAAGCCGGCAGGATCGCCTCGGTGTTTGCTCTGCCGAGACCTGTCGAATCCTACGATTTCCCGGAAAAGGGCAACATCAACCGTCACACGTACCTTATTTCTGGAGGTCCGGAAAGAACCAGGCGAGAGTTTCTTCTGCAGCAGATCAACCAACAGGTCTTCACCCGTCCGTGGTCGGTCATGCGATCCATGATCGCCTCAATTCAGGCACAGCAGGAGTCCCTGGAAAGGGGCGAGCTGCGCGAAGGCGAGGAATGGGAGACGATAACCCTGGTTCCGACCCAACGGGACCGGCCTTACCTGGAGATCAATGACCGCCGGGGCTACAGTTGCTGGCGGCTGATGGTCAAGATACCGGAGTCCCGAACATTCAAGAGTCTGAGTGAGATCGCGGACAGCGCCGAGCGGTTGCGAATCGCCGAAGAAGCGGGAAGCGGCCTCGCCCTTTACCTGGCTTTTACCGCCCGCATGGATATCTCGGGCCTGGAGAGCCCTTTGCCCGGGTACCGGGACACCCGGCTCTATTACAACCAGTTGCTTTCGGTTCTGGAGGGGAACAGGACTCCCGAGAGCGCCTCCGCTTATCTCCCGGCGGACCCCCTGGTTCGCCAGAGCACGGAGCTCCATTTCCTGGTTAATATCCCTGATGCTGAGTACCAGCGGCGGCTCAATGATCCGGCGCTGGCGCCGTTTATCAGGCTGGCCTGTGAGCGGGAGGGTTACGCAATGACCCTTCTGAGAGAGATGACATCCGGGGAGCTCCGCACAGTGGCCATTCACGGGGACACCAAACTGGACAATTTCCTCTTCAGCACCCGCTCCGGACGCGTCAAGGCGATGGTCGATCTCGATACGATCATGCCTCATACCTGGCTGGTCGACTGGGGGGACATGGTCAGATCACTCGCTAATGTGGCGGGCGAGAAGGAAACCGACCTTGGTAAGGTGGGAGTCGACCTGGACATTTACCAGGCAGTTGCCCGCGGCTTTCTTCGCTCTGCCCGCGAGGTGCGCAAAGTAGAGGTCGCTCGCATGGTTGACGCGGTTCAAATCATCGCCCTGGAACTGGGGGTTCGTTTTCTCGCAGACTATGTTCGAGGCGACAGTTACTTCAAGCTTGGTCCGGCTGACCCGCCGGATCTGAACAAGACCCGGGCGATGGTTCAGCTGACTCTGTTCAAGAAGTTGACGGAAGCCGCCGAGCAGACGCAGCGTTGTATTGAGCAGATTTCTGCGGGGATGGGGTAGCGTTTTTGACACAGCCGCAAGCGCAGTGTTTTGAGGAGACAACTGAATGCGCCAGCTGAAAATCGGGACATCGTGGGTGCGAGGGATTGTCGGGGACGCGCTCACCCCCGAGCTCGTGGTTAATTTTGCCTCCGCCTTCGGAACCTGGTGTGACGGCTCTCCCGTGGTCATCGCCCGCGACACCCGACGCTCGGCCGGAACTCTTCGCGCGGCGACCCTGGCCGGTCTCCTATCGGCCGGGTGCGAGGTGATCGATCTCGGCGTAGCCCCTACTCCGGTAGTTTCTTTCGCTGTGCGCGAGATGGGAGTCGGAGGGGGAATCAGCATCACCGGCAGTCACAACGACGCGAGATGGAACGCGCTGAAATTTCTCGGTTCCGATGGCACCCTGCTCAATCTGGTGAAGAGCGAAGAGCTCCTCGACATTTACCACGGCTCCAAATTCCTGCTCGCCCCGTGGGATAAGCTCCGCCCGGTTGAAACCCGGTCACACTGGCTCATCGATCGTTACCTCCAATATGTTCTGTCGGTCCTCGATGTCGACGCGATTCGGAAGAGACAATCGCGAGTGGTCGTCGACTTCTGCAACGGATCTTGCGCGGAGATCACTTCGCGGTTTCTGGCCGAGCTGGGTTGCACGCTCCTGCCGCTGAACGAGGAGCCCAGCGGCGAATTCGCCCACCCTCCGGCCCCGAGTGCCGCCAACATGCGCCAGCTGGCCAGCTTAATGCGCTGCCTGGAGGCTGACTTTGGGGCGGCGGTCAACATTGACGGCGACCGGATCGGATTCGTCACGGCGCACGGTGTGGCCCTTTCCGAGGAATACACGCTCCCGCTGACCGCTCGGATCCGGCTGAAACGCAGGCCCGGCCCGGTGGTCACCAATTTCTCCACCTCCCGGATGGTTGAGGCCGTCGCGGCAGGATTTGGCCAGAGCGTCATCCGAACGTCGGTCGGCGAAAGCCACGTCATAGACCAGGGTCTGGCGGAAGGCGCGGTTCTGGCGGGAGAAGGCAGCGGCGGAGTGGCCGTCTTGCCTTCCGCCATGACTTTCGATGCCCTCCTGACTCTGGGTTTCCTGCTCGAGGACCTTGCGCTAACGGGAGAATCTCTCGCTTCAACCGCCGCCGATATGCCGCAGTACTTCATGCGCAAGCGTCACTTGCCCTGTCCGCCCAACCTCGTCTACCGCGTCCTGGACCGCTTTCGGGCCTTTTACGCTGACTCCAATCCCGACACCACCGACGGGATTCGTCTTTCCTGGGATGATGCCTGGCTGCACATCCGCGCCTCGAATACCGAACCCATTCTCCGGATTATTGCGGAGGCCCAGAGCCTGACGCGGGCTGACCAACTCATGGAACAGGCGGTCACTTTCGCCCGGCGGGCCGCTTTCGGACACGTGGAGGTTTGAGAATGCCGAGACAGAATTCTCTGAAAATCGGGGTTTCAGGAGTCCGGGGAATCATCGGCGATTCTCTGACGCCGCAACTGGTGGCTTCGTTCTCCGCTGCCTTCGGCAATTACTGTGGCGCTGGTCCGATCCTGATCGGCTCGGATACACGCCCTTCCGCGGAAATGATCAAGCAGGCGGCCATTGCCGGCCTGCTCAGCGTAGGCTGTACCCCAATCGATGTCGGCGTCGTACCGATTCCTGCCTTGATGCTCCATGTCCGCGAGGCCGGCGCTTTCGGCGGAATCGGGATCACAGCCAGCCACAATCCCATCGAATGGAATGCTCTGAAGTTCATAGGGGCTGACGGAATTACACTAAGGCCTAACCAGGCCGCCGAACTGACTGATCTTTACCACCAGGGTGTCTATTCCCGGGTCAGCGCCCAGGAGATGACAGACCCCCGGACTGACGGGTCCACGCTCGAACGCCATCGTAAGGCGGTGATCTCGATTGTCGACGAAGCCAGAATACGAGACTGCCGTTTCAAGGTCGTGGTTGATTGCTGCAATGGCGCCGCTTCCATCGCCACTCCAGCTTTTCTTCGCGCTCTGGGCTGTGAAGTTCTGGAAATGAACACGGATCAGTCGAAGCCCTTCGCGCGTGACCCTGAACCTTTACCCGAGAACATTGGGGCACTTTGCGACCTGGTCAAAAAGTCGGGGGCCGACATCGGATTCGCTCAAGACGCCGACGCGGACCGGCTGGCGATAGTCAACGAAAATGGGGAACCGCTGGGGGAAGATGCGACTGTCGCCCTCGCGGTGTACCACTGGCTGAGGCACGAATCGGGGCCCGTCGTGGTTAATTCGGCAACCACCCGGATGGTGGACGATATCGCCCAACAGTACGGCTGCCCGGTTTACCGTACGGCGGTCGGGGAAGTGCACGTCGTCGAGCGAATGCTGGAATGCCGGGCCGTCATTGGAGGAGAGGGGAACGGCGGTGTGATCCTGCCCGTTGTAAATCCGTGCCGGGACAGCTTCGTCGCCATGGCCCTGGTGCTTGAAGCCCTGGCCCAAGACCGGGTTCCCATCAGCGAGCTGCGTTCACGGCTGAGCCGATACGTGATGATGCGCGACCGGCTCCTGTGCGAGCCTCGCGATATCGCGCCTTTACTCAGGCTCATCCGCAACGCCTATCAGAGAGAAGAACTGGATCTGACGGACGGGGTGAAAGTGCTGTGGGCAAACAAATGGCTGCAGGTCAGGCCGTCGAACACGGAACCGATTCTGCGTCTCACCGCCGAGGCTCCCAGCGAAGCAGAAGCCCGGTCGCTGCTGAGCGATGCGCTGGAGATTTTGAGCCCCTCGTAGAATCAGGGATGAAGGATGTAAGGATGAAGAAGAACCGAAATAGTATCGCGATGTTCGTTTCCCTGGCTGCAGCCCTGTTTCTCTTGACCCTGTTTCCACTGGAGAATGTGAATTCCGCCGCTGCCGACCTGGATGAACAGATCGGACAGATGATCATGGTAGGGTTTCGAGGCCTGAATCTCGCCACGGATAATCCGATAGTCAACGACATCCGCGACCGCCAGGTTGGCG
>RPQK01000260.1 GCA_003819755.1 Acidobacteriota bacterium
AATTGTGCCGCTTCTTTCCCCTTTGCCCCTTTGCCCCTTTGATCCTTTGCCCCTTTGCCCCTTTGATCCTTTGCCCCTTTGCCCCTTTGATCCTTTGCCCCTTCGTGTTGGTGCGTGGATGAAGAGCTGTTTGGCCGTGGTGGTCCGTGCCACTTTCAGTACGGGACAGCCATTTTTCGTTCCCGCGATCCGGGAACATGCATCTGGTCGCGGTACTTGGCAACGGTTCGCCGGGTGATCTGGATGCCTTCCTGGTTCAGAATACGGGCGATCTTCTGATCCGAAAGGGGCTTGGCCGAGTTCTCGTTGCCGATGATCCTCTTGATCCTCTCCTTAACGTGCACAATCGAGAGGTTCTCCCCGTCCGCACTCTCCACCCCAACGGTGAAAAACTTCCGAAGCTCGATCACTCCCTGCGGGGTGTGAGCGTACTTGTTGGCAACCACTCGGCTGATCGTCGAGGAGTGGACCCCCAATTCCTCGGCGACGTCCTTAATCAACATCGGCCTCAGGTAGAGCAAACCACGATCCAGGAAGTCACGCTGCCGGTTCACGATACACTGGCACACTCGGAAGATCGTCTGCTGCCGCTGATCGACGCTTTTCAACAGCTCCAAAGCCGAGCGGAAGCGCTCCTTAATGAAGCTCTTCGTGTCTTTTGACACGTTCTGTTCCTTCAGCATCTCCCGATAAGCCCGGTTTAGTTTCAGGCGAGGGAGGCCGTCATCGTTCAGTCCAATCTGATATTCGTCTTGAAGTTTGTAGATGTAGACATCGGGCTGGACGTAAACCGGTTTTTCGGAACTATACTTCTGCCCCGGTTTCGGCGAGAACCGACGAATATTCTCGAGCGCCCTGGTGATGTCTTCGTACTCGCAGCCCAGTTCTTTACTGATCTCTTTGAACTTCTTCTGTTGAATCAGCGGGAGATAACTCTGGACCAGTTTTTCTTCCAGCGAGCCAGCCAGATCGGCCGCCCTGAGCTGAAGCAGGAGACATTCCTGCAGATCCCGGGCTCCTACCCCGGTCGGATCCAGGCTCTGGACGAGAGCCAGCGCCGCCTGGACCTGACTAAGAGGCACGGAGAGACTGGAGGCAATCTCGTCGGTCGTAACGGTTAGATAGCCGTCCGCATTAATGTTCCCGATGATGAAGTCGGCAATCGGGCGTATTGAGGATGAGACGTCCGAGAGGTTCAGTTGCCAGGTAAGATGGTCACTGAGCGTCGACGGACTGGCCAGAAACAAGTCAAAGGATGGTCGGTCGTCATCGCCGCTTTCCCGTTCACGGTTCCTGTATGAAGACCCGAGGTATTCGCCGAAGAAATACTCGTAGTCAAAGTCATCATACGTATCCCCTTGCTCCTGCTCAGCCTTCTGCTGTTCGGCCGGCTTTTCCGGGGCATCAAAATCAGAACTCTCCTGCACCTCCTCCAGAACCGGGTTTTCCGCCAACTCCTGATTAAGCAATTCCGACAGTTCCAGTCGGCTCAGAGTCAGAAGCTCAATCTTCTGTAGAAGGGATGGCGTCATGGCCAATCGCTGTGAAAGTCGAACGCTCAGCGTGGGCCTCAACTGTCCTCGTCTAACCATCCTAAACTCGCGTACTCCTTAGGTTTTCTAGTATAGTCGGAAATGTTCGCCCAGGTAAACTTTCCTCACATCGAGGTCAGAGGAGAGCATCTCCGGGGTGCCAGAACGAAAGATGGCCCCTTCTTTAATGATATACGCTCTGTCCGTTATTTTGAGAGTCTCCCGGACATTATGATCCGTAATCAAAACGCCAATGTTCTTGGCCTTGAGCTGCATGACAATTCGCTGAATGTCGAGCACCGCCAAAGGGTCAATCCCCGCAAACGGTTCATCGAGAAGCATGAATGAAGGGCCGATCACCAGAGACCGCGCTATTTCCAGCCTCCGTCGTTCCCCCCCGGATAGCGTGTAGGCCGGGCTCTTCCGCAAACTCGCAATCCCAAACTCCTCAAGCAGTTCACTGACCTTCTGGTCTGCCATCCCGCTTTTCATCTGGAGGGTTTCGGCAATCGCGTACAGATTGTCTTCCACCGACAGCTTCCTGAATACGGAAGGCTCCTGCGGAAGGTAACCAATTCCCTGCCGCGCTCGCAAATACATCGGTAGGGAGGTGATCTCCTGGCTGTTCAAAAAGACCCGGCCACCGTCCGGGACGGTCAGTCCGACCAGCAGGTAGAATGTCGTGGTCTTTCCGGCGCCATTTGGGCCGAGCAGTCCCACCACTTCTCCGGCGCTGATCTCGAGACTGACGTCTTGAACCACACGCCGCCCCCGAAAGGACTTGTAGAGGTCCGTGGCTTCGAGTTTAGCTCTTACTTCCTGCAACATAGTCTCCGCCTGCCCGCTGCCCGCGGGCCACTGGGCGCTAACCGCTGGCCGCTTGACCGCTGCCCGCTGGCCCGCTTGCCCGCTGGCCGCTGACCGGCCGAGTGGCAGCGGGCAGCCCCTTACTTCGCCGCCGCCACCCCAGCGGTCATCTCCACCTTTTGCGTATCCGGGAAATAGACGGCCCGCTGCCCCTTGGCTATCTTGTCTCCCTGCACAACTTCCACTCCGCCCCAAGCCACGACCTGGCTGACCTGATTCCGCTTCTCCTCTTTGAAAACCAGCTCTACAAACGGTGCCTTCAGGTTGATGTCGGTGCCCTTCACTTGCACCGAATCCTCGTACCGGGCGCGTCCTGACTGCCGATCATAAACCAGATGCTGAGCGGTCACACGATATTTCTTCCCCTGTTCGTCAGTCAGATTGCTCACGACGTCGTTATCAACCTGCACCGTCTGATCCTGACTGTTGTAACGAACGACGCCGCCCGACACCGAGCCCGCCTTCTGGGTAATCCGTGGCGACTCCGAGTAAACGGCCCAACCGGACTTCCGGTCTCCTTCCATCCGGCCCGCCTCGACGACGATCAGGTCGCCGTTCTGGCTGAGGACGGTCTTGACCGAGCCTTGCGCGACTATACGGTCTGTCTGCCGGTAAAGCTCGATCCGCTTGGCGGACGTCTCCGTTTCCTGCCTGGCCGCATCCCCGGAACTGGAGTAGCGAAGAACCGGAGCCCCTTCGGACAACGTGAGCACTCCCGCACGGGCGTCGTAACGGGAAGTTTCCGCTCGCAGGTCGACTCTCGACTTTTCCTGTTCGTCCCTGATACGGACCCCACCGCGCTGAATGACCTCGATCAGTTCACCCCGGGCATAACCCGCCTCGAGAGTGCGGCTGGTTGCTGTCCGGCTCACACCCTTCTCTTCGGTGGTCAGAAGCACCCCGCCCTCGGCCGTCATCCGTTGGAGCTGTCCCTCGCTGAAAAAAGCATCCATGGAAGGTGCGGCCGCGGTCCGCCGGCCACCCGAGTAGTCCTCCGTAAGCCGAGAATCGCCTCGACTCTCCGAGCGGCTTAACTGCCCGGCCGTGTAAAACAAACGGACGGAATCCCGAGCGGTGAGATTCCGGGTGAACGACGACGACGTCTGCTTGAGATCCACTCTCCGCAAGGCCCAGGCCTCTTCCAGCGTTTGCCCGGGCGTGAATCGGAGATCGAGTTCTTCGCTGCTCAGCCTGTCCGCTATGAGGCCAGCCGGACTTCCCTTCGCGCTTTTCTTCTCCTCCACCTGCCTGAGGACCGATACCGAGCCTTCCAGATGAACCCGTTGGAGGTCCTTTCCTCCCGGAGCCAGGAATCCGACGAGGTGCTCGGCACGCGCCTCAGTCACCTTGAGCGGCTGCGACCGGAACAGGACGTTCCGGTCCGCCCGAAAATCCTTCAGGAAGACGTCCTTGTCCTTTTTCTCTGGGGAGGCCACGATCTGAAGGGCTTCCAGATAGTGACTTCCGCCCGCCGTTTCTTCCTGGTATGTCGCCTTTCGATTGGTGTCCCCGCCCGATATGTCCAACTTCGTGAGGCTTTGCTGCTCCGGATCGAAGGACATATCGATCTGTTCCCCTTGGAAGAGGCGCCCGCGCCCGACCTCAAGTTGCCCTTGCCCGGAGCCAGTCAATCTCCGCACCCGGTTCTGCTCGGTCATTTCGACCTTGATCCGGTCGGCAGAAAGCCGATTTCCCTGACCGGCGATTCTTGCGTTTCGGGTGAGATCCACAGTGTGAGAAGTCAGATCGTGGAAAGCCTCATCTGCCTCGATCGTCGTCTGTCCCTCATCAAGCGGAAGCGCCAGATAAAACTGTCCTTTGATACTAACCTGTTTGGGGCCGATCCGGTATTCAAGAGACTCGCCGCGGCCGGAGGCATCTCCCCGTTCGAAGCGAAATTTCTCGGATATGTTCACCACCTCAGTTTGGAGGTCGGCCGTTATGCTGTTCGAATAGACGTCGGTCCCGTCAGCCAGCCGGAGATGGACGTCGCCCGTGAAGCGGATCTGCTTTCCCTGGCGGTCGTACAGGGCTTCCTTCCCCGACACCAGATTGCCGGGTTTTCCCTGAGCATCAAACCGGGTCAAACCGACATTCTTGAGGCTGATGACTCCGTCGGCCCCCTCCGCACTCCAGTCAGCACGGACTTCGAAGGTCAGGTTGCCGTCCTTGCGCTCCTGATAGACCGCGTCGGTCAGACTGCGGCTCTGCTCAGGTTTTAGCAGGTCAGCCCGTTTGCCCTTTGGTTCAGGCGACCAACGAGAAATGTAACTGATCCCAATGGCGAGGATTCCTCCGAGCAGAAGGATGACCAGCACCAGGCGAAAAGACTTCGATCGCAGCATGTAAAGCTAAATTATAGATCGGATTGATCCTGGGAGCGCGGAGTCCGCAAATCACAGACTCCCAGCAGCACGCTTTCCCTTCCCTGGTAGGTCTCCCGGCTGAGGGTATAGGCAACATCGAGCGGCTGCCCCGATTTGACGGTCTCCGCCGCCTTGCCGTTTTTCCACCAGATCGCGTCCAACCGTGTCCCGTTGCTCTTCAGCTGCAATTTCAGGTGCTTTTCCTTGAGGACCCACGGGCCAGCGGCAACAGCCACTTGGTTAGATGCAAAAACCGGCAAAGGGTTACCAGTTCCAAAAGGCGCCAATAGTTCAACTTCCTGAATCAGGGGAAGCGTCACTTGCTCAATGGGGAGCAGACATTCGATTTGAAGTCTGGGACACAGATCCTCGGGGGTCAGCGTTCGGGAGGCGTAGTCATTCAACCGGGTGGCCAAGGCCTCGAAGTGGTCGGCCTCGAGAGTGCACCCGGCCGCCTGTGCATGGCCTCCATACTGGGCCAGGAGGTCGCGGCAGTGATCCAGGGCGTCAAGCAGGTGAAAACCGGGGATGCTGCGCCCCGATCCCTGGCAGACCCGTCCATCGGAAGACAGAATGAGAACGGGGCGATGGAACCGCTCCACTATGCGGGAGGCGACGATGCCTATTACCCCGCGGTGCCACCCCTCTCCGACGAAAACCAGGAAATACCGATTTTGAAGGTCCGGTTCTTCGAGTATTTTTCTTTCGATGGCACTGAGAATTCCCGCTTCTTCCTTCTGACGGGTTGAATTCATCTCGTTCATCGTTCGAACGATGGCATCGGCCTCCGCCGGGCTCCTTACTGAGAAAAGGTCTATGACCTCCCGACCTCCCCCCATCCGCGTCACTGCATTAATGCGCGGAGCCAGCTTGAATCCTACGTCGACCAGCTTGACTTCCTTCCCCACTCCCGCGCCCTCGAGCAGAGCCTTCAGGCCGACGTTGCGGGGATCGCCCAGCCCCTCCAGGCCCAACCGGGCAATAATCCGATTCTCGCCAACAACGGGAACCACGTCCGCGATGGTGCCAATCGCAACGAGCTTGAGGAAATGCTCAAGCAGGTGGGCCTTTCCCGACCTTGACAGCAGCGCCTGCACCAGCTTGAACACCACGCCCACACCCGCCAGGTTCTTGTCCGGGTAGGGGCAGTCCGGCCGCCGCGGGTTCAGGATGGCAAAGGCAGGAGGGAGACTCTGATCAGGCAGGTGATGGTCCGTGATGATCAGGTCAGTTCCGGCCGCGAAAGCCGCCTCACCGGCATCAAAGGCCCGGATTCCGCTGTCCACGCTGATGATCAGCTTGTATCCCTGATCAGCCGCGTGTTTGATCACCTCGGCCTTTAAGCCGTAACCCTCTTCCAGACGCCGGGGAAGGTAGAAATCCGCGCGGCTGCCGAGCATTTCGAGCGCCCGCCTGAGCACAACGATCGCCGTGATGCCGTCTACGTCGTAGTCTCCATAGATGAGGATTTTCTCCTGTTGTTCGATAGCGCGAACGATCCGGGCAAGAACCCGGTCCATGTCTTTCATCAGGTGTGGATCGTGAAGACCCGCGAGGGACGTACAGAGGAAAGCCGAGGCTTCTTCGGGGTTCTCCAGGCCGCGGTTAACGAGCAGACGGGCGGTTAATTCAGAAATGCCGAGCTCAGCGGCCAAGGCGTGTACGCGGTCAGCAGGAGCAGTCAGAACGTCCCATCGCAATTGCACAGCGGCAGTCTATCAACGGCCCCTGTCAGAACCCACGAAATTCCGTCGACTGGAATCGACTGGTGAAAGGACCTCAAGGACCTCAAGGACACGTGGCTGTCTTGTGTCCTTGGGGTCTTTGAGGTCCTTGAGGTCCTTTTATTTTCCGCAACCTAGAACAGCGTGTAGATGAAAGGCGCGACGGCAGACGATTCGGAGAAAATCAGGAGGGCGCCGACGAGCACCAGGAAGACGACGATCGGCAGAAGCCAGACCTTCTTCCGCACCCGCAAGAACTCCCATAATTCACGAGCGATGCTTACCTTGCCCATTGCCTCCGAATCTACCAGAAGATCGTCAGGTGTTACAATGACCGGTTTGTATGCGCTACCTGTCTCTGCTCCAATGTCCGAGTTGCCAGAGCAGCCTGGAAGAGGGCAAGGCGGGAATTGCCTGTGCCGCGTGTGGAGCGAGCTTCCCCGTCGAAGGCACCATCCCTCTTCTCTACTGGCCGGAGGAGCCACAAGGCCAAGACAACGGCGCGTCCGTCACGTCGCGGGTCAAGGCCTTCTACGAGACCAATCCCTTTCCAAATTATGACGATTTTGACGATCTCGCCTCCCTGATCGACAAAGCCCGGGAAGGCATCTTCGCCCGTCTTCTGGATGAGCAGATCCCCTTCAAGACTCGTGTGCTCGATTGCGGCTGCGGCACCGGCCAATTGACGAATTTCCTGGGGATCGCCCAGCGTTCGGTCTTTGGCACCGATATGTGCCTCAATTCTCTCAATCTGGCGGAAAGCTTCAGGCAAACACACGATCTCGACCTCGTTCACTTTCTCCAAATGAACATCTTCCGACCGGTGTTCAAGCCCGGCATTTTTGACGTGGTGATCAGCAACGGAGTCCTCCACCACACGGCCGACCCGGAAAAGGGACTGGCAACACTTGCCCGTCTCGTCAAGCCTGGCGGTTACCTGGTCGTTGGTCTTTACCATCGCTATGGTCGTCTTTGGACCGACCTGCGGCGACTCCTTTTTCGCGTTGTCCCCGAAAGCGGGGCCTGGCTCGATCCACGGATCCGGCAGGCCGGGCTCACCAAAGACCGGCGAAAAGCCTGGTTCCGAGACCAGTACAAGAACCCGCATGAATCGAAACACACGGTCGGACAGGTGCTGCACTGGCTTGATCGGCACCAATTGACTTTCATCAAGAGCCTGCCCAAGACCCGGTTTGGACAGCGCTTTGACAAGAATGAAAGACTATTCGAACCCGATTTGCCTGGAAATCCAATCGAACGGGCCATCGTGGAGGCAAGCCAGGTAGTGGGCCAGGCCGCCGAGAACGGTTTCTTTGTCGTGATAGCGCAGAAACGGTCTTCTTCCTGACGCCAGGAGGGATGATGAAGAGCCCGCAGAAATCAAAGCGACTGAAGCTTTATCTTCTGAGCTTCCTTCTTTTTGCCGCCGTCTTTGCAGTTATCTTCGGTATCGCGGAACTCGGCCTTCGATACCTCCACTCCGGCGGCGCCGGGGAAACCAGGGACCACCTGATCCAAGCCGACTATATGCCGGCGAAGATGAAGCCTCACTACCAGGGACGTATTTGGGGCGTCCCCTTCCGTACCAACCGTCTGGGGCTGCGCGACGAAGAAGATTTCCCGGATAGCCCGCCGGCCGGGGAGTACCGTATCCTCTCCCTTGGGGATTCCATTGCTTTCGGCCTCGGCGTTCCTACCGCGAGTCACTACACCAAACTGCTCGAAACGCGGCTGAACCAGGCTGACGGCCCGACCCGATACCGAGTGATCAATGCGGCAGGTCCTGGCTACAGTCCCTCCGGATACTGCCTTTATCTCAAAAATGACGGATTGCGCTTGAAACCGCGCCTTGTCATCGTCGAGATTGAACTGTGCAACGACGTCACTGATGAAGCGCTTCTGCGGTGGGAGTTGTCTTCCGGCCCTCGTCCCGTTCTGGAGCGGGTGAGGGGCGGGCGCTACATCGTCGGTTGGGACGGGAACCTGCTGGCAACCTATTGCCGAGGCCCGTATTTCTACGAGAAAACGTACACTTACACGGTCCTCGTAAGACGCCTCCTCAACCTCCTTTACCGACTGCATCCGAGTGAGCCCTTCGGCAGCACCGAAGGCGTTACCTACTACTCTCTGGGCTTTGACCGATACCTGCTGAGCTCGGGTCGCATTGAACAGGGCTGGACGAGGATCTTCGGGGCCATTGAACGGACGCGCGAGCTTCTTAAGGGACAAGGCGTCGAATTCCTGCTCGTGATCATGCCGACGCAATACATGTTCGACCCTGCCTCAGGCCCGTACGGAAGATTCGCGGAAGGGCTGGTCAGGCGCGCGGTCTCCGAAGCCGAACGGCGGAAGCTCCGCTTCCTGGACATGACGGAACCCATGAGAAACAGCGGCGGCAAGTCCCTTTACTTCGACTTCGCCCACCCGACGGAAGTGGGAAACAAGGTCATCGCGGAGGAGTTGTACAAGGCGCTGGCTCCACAGAGCCACGCGACGCGAAGCGGCGAACCAAATGACTGACAAACTGACAAACTGACAAACTGACAGACTGACAGACTGACTTGAATCCCGCTTGTCACAGTTGTCAGTTTGACAGTGTCTCAAGCTGTCAAATCTGTCAGTCTGTCAGGTCAGTTTGTCAGTTTGTCACTTTGTCACTTTGTCACTTTGTCACTTTGTCAGTCTGTCAGTCTGTCAGTCTGTCAGTCTGTCAGTCTGTC
>RPQK01000261.1 GCA_003819755.1 Acidobacteriota bacterium
GCGCTCTGAAGTGTGCTGATCAGAATATCGAATATCGAATGTCGAATGTCGAAGGAAGGGAAAAGCTGTAGACTCGGCGAATGTCGAAGGAAGGGAAGCCTCTCATCTGAACGCTGTCATCGAAAAAACAACCAGCTAATCTCTGTATTCGTCTCCAGCATCAAGACGGCGAAACGGAAGATCCAATGATCATTTCTTCCTCACTTCGACATTCGACATTCGACATTCGACATTCTGTCTTTCTTCTTCATCGGGCAGGCTTTTGGTTGCGGCTACGCCGCGCCGTGTAATTCGTGGATATCTCCTTACCCGACTACCGGCTATCGCCGGCATTCAAGTACTTCGCCAGCCAGGCCATCACTTCGTTCCACCAAAGCCGGCGGTTACGGGGTTTGAGGACCCAGTGGCCTTCGTCGGGAAAATAGAGGAACCGAGCGGGAACCCCGTGCTTCCGTAACGCGGTGAAGGCTTCGAAGCCCTGAGAGACGTCGACGCGGTAGTCAAGCTGGCCGTGCACGACGAGCATCGGGGTGCTGTAATTTTGAGCGAAGTTTTGCGGCGACCATTTGCGGTACGTTTCCCGGCTGGTCCACGGCGTCCCCCCGAAATCCCATTCCGGAAACCAAAGCTCTTCGGTAGCGCCGTACATGCTCTCCGGGTTGTAGACTCCGTCGTGGGCAACCAGGCACTTGAAGCGCTTGGTCTGAGTTCCCAGCCAGTAGACCATGTAGCCGCCATACGAGGCACCGGCCGCGGCGAGTCGTGTGGAATCGATAAACGGATACTGAACCAGAAGGTAGTCCAGACCCTTCATCAGATCTTCGTAGGGGTAGTCGCCCCAATGACTGGAGATCGAGTCGGTGAACTCTTGACCGTAACCCGTTGAGCCGTGGAAATTCACCATGGCCACGACGTACCCGGGCGCGGCAAACATCTGGTAGTTCCAGCGGGCGTGAAAGCTGTCCTGCATGGCCCCCTGAGGACCCCCGTGAATCAGGTAAACCAGGGGGTATTTCTGATTCGGGTTAAAGGCGGGGGGCTTAAGCAACAGCCCATGCACGCGTTCGTTCTTGGCGCCAGTGAACCAGAAATCCTCGACGGGGTTCATCTCTAACTGTGAAAGAGCCTTCGCGTTGATCTGCGAGAGTTGACGCGCGCTGCCCCCCGAGAGATCGACCGCGTATACCTGATCAGGCGATTGCGCGGTCTCTCGCAGGCAGATGATCGTGTTTCCGTCCGGGGTTATCCGAAGGCTCTGGTTATGCCCCTCCTTCACGATTCTCTCCCGCTTCCCATCAGGAATCGAGATCCGGTAAAAGACGTTACGGGCCTGCTCTTCAACCTCGGCATAGATGAAGCGGCTGTCCGGGGACCAGACGATTTCGTCGACGCCTAGCTGCCAGTCGGGGGTGACGTCGCGAACCTCACGGGTCTCCCAGTTCATAAGCATCAGGCGCTGTCGATCCGCCTCAAATCCCGGACGCATCTGAGCCCGATAGGCCATCCACTTTCGATCGGGGCTGAAAAGCGGGTTATTGTCATTGGACGGATTGGCCTTCGTCAGGTCGGCGGGCGCTCCCCCCTCGACGGGGATCAGAAGGATATCGTTATTGGTACTTGCCGCCCGATTGGGATCAAGATTGGCGACGACAGCGATGGACTTGCCATCAGGAGTGAAGGTGAGGTCCTGATAACCGCCCAACGCCAGGGTGGGGAAGTCGGCGTCGACCGGCGTCAAGTCCCTCGTATCGCCTGTCTTCAGGTCGAGCAGAAAGAGGTGCGAACGGACGCCAACTCGCCATTCGTTCCAATGGCGGTAGAACAGCTCATCCCAGACCTTGGCCTGAGTCGGAAGCGTGTCTTCGGCTTGCTTCGGCCAGGAGACATCGGCGGAGAAGGCAATGCTGGAGCCATCCGGGGACCAGGTCAAATTCGCCGGGCTTACGTCCAGCTTGGAAGCCTTTTTCGCCTCGCCTCCGGCTGTGGGAATCAGATAAATCTGCGAGGAGCCGTCGCGGTCGGAAACGAACGCCAGTTGTTTGCCGTCCGGGGACCAGCGGGGCTGCGAGTCAGGTCCCGGGCTCTTGGTCAACTGCCGAGCCTCCGTCCGATCCTTGACGCTCACCACCCAGATGTCGCTGTTTCCGCGGTTGGCCTGAAGCGAGTAGTCGGTCACGACAAAGGCTGCCACACGCCCATCCGGGGACAGTTGCAGGTCGGAAACCACGTCCAGGGCGATGAAATCGTCAAACGAGATCGGGCGTCGGTTGGGTTGAGCGAGGAGAAGAGCGGCGCTGAAGCCAAGCAAAACCGGCAGCGCTGAGACCCTGCGGATTAAGGACATACGTGCCTCGGGAGGAAAGGTCCGCAATTGACGATTGATGATTGACGATTGTGCAGTCGGCTGCAGGTCATAATCGTCAATCGTCAATTGTCAATCAATTTACTTGGCGCGCCGGTAAACGGTCGCGTAAACAGTACGAAAGGGCGAAACGCAGTAATCCTCGATGAGCTTCTTGCTCGCCTGAGGATGCGCCGTTATCTTGTCCACAAACTGTTCGTTCAGATGGAAGGAGAGCCGCATGATGTCGGCTTTGTCCCCGCGTTTTTCGACCGTAAAGGCTTCACGCAGGTTTGGCTCGAAATGGAGGATTTCGCGGAACGAGTGGCTCCGAAGCTCGTACGGGCTCGGCACGTTTTGTTTGCCGGTTTTCTCGTAATGAGCGAGGAGTCGTTCCTGGAAGTCGGCGTAATCGAAATTCTCCACCTTGTTGTTAACGCTGACCTCGATGATGATGTGGCTGGCCCAGATGGATCGCAGGCCATAAGTGAAGTCCAACGCGTCCTTGTCAAACTTGATGCGGTGTCCCTTCTCGTCGTGGAACCTCTTCAGTTCCTCCTCTTTTCGCACTTCAGGATTTTCCCGCACCTGTTCGAGGGTGACGTAATAGGGCGACACCCTTTCGTACCACTCATCGATAATCTGACCTAGTATTGAGTCGACTGTCTTCTCCGGTGCTTCAGTTTTCTTCGTCGCCATGTACCCCCGTAGCAGGAGGTCAATTTTAGAATACTTCCGGGACCTTGGCAAATGCCCGTTTGCCGCTGCCCACTGTCTGCTGCCCGCTCAGCAGTTATCTGTCAGCGGTCAGTGGGCAGTGGGCAGCCCCGACCCGGCCTCCCTATGGTAGAATACGCTCGTCCATGAGATACCGACCAGTAACGCTGTGGGCGGTGGCCCTTCTGCTTCTGGTTTCCTGCTCCGGTATCAAGCGCATCTCCAAGGTGCCGGTACCTCCTGACAAGGTTGTCCGGTCGTACCGTATGGTGGCCGAAGGAGACAGGCTGATGGAGGAGGGCAAGGACCACCTGGCTCTCCTGAAGTATCTTGAGGCGGCCGACCTCAATCCGTACCACGAGGTCATTTTTAACAAGCTCAGTATTACCTACTCGAAACTCGCGCAGTACCCACAGGCCCGAAAAGCTGTGGAAAGATCGCTTGGACTGAACTCGAAATACGCCTTTGCGCACAACACCCTGGGAATTGTGGAGCTTGCCGAGCAGGATTCAAAGGGCGCTGTCCGGGCCTTCCGAAGGGCCATCGACCTCACTGGCAATATACCGAGTTTCTACGTGAACCTCGGGCATGCCTACATGCAACTGCACAAGTTCACGGAGGCGCGAGATGCGTACCGCGAGGCCCTGCAGATTGATCCAAAGGTCTTCACGAACACTTCTACGATGGAGTTGTCATTTCCTTCCGATACCAAGCCGGATCCTGAGCGGCACTACCAAATGGCCGTTTTCTTTGCAGAAACGGGAGACAAGCTGGCCTGCATGAGCTACCTGAGCAAAGCGCTAGCGGCCGGATTTACCGACGGAAAGAGAATTTCGGGGGAAGAGGCTTTCGAGAAATTCCGCACCGACAACGACTTTATGCAACTGCTGCAATCCTACGGGCTTAACCTCCGGACCGCCTCGTGAGGGATCAGTTCATCATCCGCTTGATACGCTGCTCGAGCTCCGCGCGGGTGAGGAAGAAAGACGCGGCGTCAGTCTCCTCCCCATCTTCCGACATGGTCTTCACTTCAAATAAGGCGCTGCCGGTGAGGATTTGATGGACTTCGTTAGCAGTAAGGGAAGAGGGGTGAGGCCCGAGAGGCGAGATCCACAACTGGTGATTTCCGTCCTGGCAGCCGATCACCAGATGATTCTGTTCACAAAAGATTTCGAGATAATCTAGTGTGATCCACCTGTTCGCCGCGCTCATGGCCACTTTCAGTATACGCAGCCGGGCCTTCTCGGTGCAACAATATGGGATAGGGTGAGGACTATGGGGATCCCGGACGTCATTCAGCGGGTTGGAGACACCGTGTGGGAGGTACCGATTACCTATAAGCCGGGCATGCGGGTGCCAGCCAGAATCTACGGAACCGAAAAGATCGTTCGTGAAATGGACGAGGCGGTCTACGACCAGGTCACCAATGTCGCGACCCTTCCCGGTGTTACCCGCTACGCCATGTGCATGCCTGATGGACACTTCGGATATGGTTTTCCGATCGGCGGGGTGGCGGCCATGGACCCTGAGGCCGGAGGAATCATTTCGCCCGGCGGCATTGGGTTTGATATCAACTGCGGAATGCGGCTGGTAACCACCAATTTGACCTGGGATGAAGTCAGACCTCATTTGAAGGTCCTGGTCGACAAACTCTACGAGCGGGTTCCGGCCGGAGTCGGAAGTACCGGTTTTCTCAGGATCTCAAAGGACGAGTTCAGGGAGGTGGTGGAGCAGGGCGCCCGCTGGTGCGTCAAACGAGGTTTCGGCTGGGACGAGGATCTGGATCTCACCGAGGAGTGCGGTTGCGCGCCCGGCGCCGAGTCCGCGAAGATCAGCGAGCGGGCCATCGAACGAGGTTTCAATCAGATTGGGACACTTGGTTCCGGCAACCATTACCTCGAAATCCAAGTCGTAAAGAAAGAGAACATTTTCGACCAGAAGTTGGCCGCCACTTACGGCATCACGATTCCTGATCAGGTGGTCATCATGTTTCACTGCGGCAGTCGGGGCTTCGGCCACCAAGTGGCCACCGACTACCTGCAACAGTTCCTGAAAGTAATGGAAAGCAAGTATCGGATCAAGATTCTGGATCGAGAGTTGGCCTGCGCTCCCTTCAATTCTCCCGAGGGACGGGCATACTACAGCGCCATGAAATGCGGGCTCAACATGTCTTTCGCCAATCGACAGGTGATCCTGCATCGCATCCGCGAGGTTTTCTCCCAGGTTTTCGGCCAGCCGGCCGAGAAGTTGGGAATGCACATGGTCTACGACGTTGCCCACAACACCGCCAAATTCGAAACCCACACGGTAGACGGCGAGAAGAAGAAGTTGCTCGTTCATCGCAAAGGCGCGACAAGGGCTTTCGGCCCGGGCATGGAGGGCCTCCCGGCGCGTTACAAAGACGCCGGCCAGCCGGTCATCATCGGCGGCAGCATGGAGACAGGTTCCTACCTTCTCGCCGGGGTTCCGAGCGGTGACGAGACCTTCTTCAGCACCGCACACGGCAGCGGACGGACCATGAGCCGGACCAAAGCCCGAAAAATGTGGCGCGGAGAAAAACTTCAGCGCGAGTTGGAACACCGCGGAATCTACGTGCGCAGCGCCTCGTGGAGCGGCCTGGCCGAAGAAGCGGGGGGCGCCTATAAGGACATCGACGAGGTGGTCGAGGCCACCGAGCAGGCCGGGATCAGCAAACGGGTCGTTCGATTTGTGCCGGTGGGCAACGTGAAGGGCTGAGTGATGACAGCACGCCTTCCGATGACCCTCATCACGGGCGCGCTCGGCAGCGGCAAAACCACGCTCCTGCGCCATATTCTGGCTTCTCTGGATCAGAAGATCGCCATTCTCATGAATGAATTCGGAGAGATGGCGATCGACAGCAAGATTATTCAAGGCCGGGATATTAAGATTGCCGAGCTCGGCGGCGGGTGTGTCTGCTGTTCGCTTCAGGGCGAATTTGAAGCCGCCGTGCGCGAGATTCTACAAACAGTTGATCCGGATCTGATCGTCGTCGAAACTACCGGACTGGCCGAACCGGAGGCACTCATTTTCGACGTCCAGGAGAGCCTGACCGATGTTCGCCTCGATGGCGTCGTCACCGTCGTGGACGCTGACTCGCTGGTTCGCTTTCCGCAGATCGGTCATACCTCTCGTATGCAGATTGAAGATGCCGATCTCATTCTGCTTAACAAGGTGGACCTCATCGAGGCCGGCCAGGTTGCTTCGGTGGAGGAGAAACTGCGGGGAATCAACCCGACGGCTGCCCTCGTCCGAACCGTGAGGGCCGAGGTTGATCCCGACCTCCTCTTCGGCATATCGCGCGGGCGGGTGGCAACCCCGGCGGCTCATGCTCACCAGCCGGAGTTTGCCTCCTTCTCGTTCGTGTCCGACTCCCGGTACTCGCTCAAGCGCCTGGACGGATGGGCCGCAGAGCTTTCCGACTTCGGCGTCTATCGCTCAAAAGGATTTGTCCAGGCCGATGGCCAGTCATGGCTGTTCAACTTCGTGGCCGGCCGCTGGGAATTCGAGCCGTTTGAAGCCGAGCGCACAACGCTGGTCTTCATCGGGACTGATGTACTGGAAAAAAAGGAAAGGATCCTGGAAGCGCTGGCAGACTGTGAATCAAGCGACGAGTGACTCTTAACAGAGGCGCGCACGACGCGAGCGTGTTGAAAATTTTGCCGAACAAGAATGAGAGTGGGGGCGTCCCCTGGGAGCGCAGGCGTCTCGCCTGCACTCCCAGAGGACGCCCCCACTCTCGAGTCTTATTTTAACCCTTTTTCACCTGTTACTGCGTGGCCGCGAGAGGGCATATGCCATATCAATTTCTGGAAGACGTCGCTACCGCAGACATCGCGTTCGAAGCAACAGGCGAGACCCTCGAAGAGGTCTTCACCGCTTCCGCCGAGGCCACGCTCAACGTGATGATCGAGGATCTCGAGACGGTGCGGCCGGCCGAAGAGCGGGCGATATCGCTCACCGACACGTCTCTGGAGATGCTGCTGTTCAACTTCCTCCAGGAGATCATCTTTTATAAAGACGCCGAGCAGCTGCTCCTGCGGGTGGCAGACTGCCGGATCGAGGGAGGAGGCGACGAGTTTCGAGCCACAGCCAGGGGGCTCGGCGAGCGATTGGACCCGTCACGACACGCCCAACGGGTCGACGTTAAGGCCGTCACGCTCCACCAATTCTGCCTGGAACAACTCGGTTCCCTCTGGCGGGCTCACGTCATCTTGGATATTTGAAATTGATGATAATTGATGATTGATGATTGAGGAAAACAGGGAGGAGATCAGGCACAGACAACAACCCAATCATCAATCATCGATCATCAATCATCAATCGGCCTACGCCGCCTGAGAGATGCTGCGTTTCAAGAGGGCCATCAGGTCGACGTATTCTTCCTCCGCCTCGACGGTCGGCTGGGCGCGAACGACGTCCTTGTCCTTCTCATGCTTCGCTTCGACCATCTTTATCAGCCGCTCTGCCTCCTCATCGCGCAGCTCATCTCGCGAAAGACCGGGCTTGGACGCCTTTTTGATGGCCTTCTCGAGCGCCGAGATTTGTTTCTCGTTGCCCATCTGGGCCTCAGGCAGGCCAATATCCTCCGGCTTTCGAATCTCGTCAGCAAAGCGGAGAGTCTGCGCCCTCAGAATTCGGTTCTCCGCGAGGATGGCGACCAGATACTCCTTGTCCCTCATGACGAAAGTCGCGATTCCAGCCTTCTGCTCATCCTCCATGATCTGGGCGAGAAGCCGGTAGGCTTTGTTGGACTTGCCATCAGGAGCCAGGAAGTAAGGGCGTTCAAAAAAATAGGGTCGGAGCTCGGAGATATCAACGAACCGGCGTAAATCAATGTCTCGCGACTTCTCCGGCTCAAGCGCTTCGAGCTCCTCGTCTTCGATGACGACAAACTCGTTCTTCTCCACCTCGAATCCCCGGACGATCTCTTCGTTGCTCACTTCCGTCTCGTCAGCAGAGCAGTAGTAGCGGCGGCTGAGCGGAGTCCCTTCTTCGTTCAGCATTCTGAGCCGGACTCCGTAGTTTTGAACGGCCGGAAACAGGTTCACGGGGACGTTAACCAAACCAAACGTAATCGTGCCGGACCATATGGGACGCAGGCTCACTTCTTCAGGCATGGCTTCGTTTCCTCACTGCGGCCAGGCTGGCCTGCAAAGCCTTCTCCAAAGACGCTCCGCCGGTCTTTTTCTTCGGTTTTACCAGCTTGAGCTTCTTGCCTCGCGACTTCGCCTCAACCAGTTCCGCGACCTTGTCCCGGAACTGGTCCCGGAACTCCTCGGGTCGAAACTCGTCAACCATCGCCCCAATGAGCTGGCGCGCCATCTCCAGTTCCTTCTTCTCGAGGTCCCGGCCGGCCGGAGGTTCCAGATCCTCCGCCAGAATGACCTCCTCGGAAAAGCGGAGGGTGATCAGCATCAGGTGCCCCTGCTCGACGCGGAGCGCCCCGGCGTAGTTCTTCTTTCGCATCACCCACCGTACGATGGCTTCCTTCTTCTGCCGCTCCAGGGCCTTCACCAGGCTCCAGTAAGCCTGGTCATTCTCGCTGTCCGGCCCCAGGTAATAGGGTCGTTCATACCACTGATGGTTGACCTTTCCCGATTGGACGAAACGCTCAATCCTGATGCCGCGCGAGGCCTCCGGTTCAAACTGGCCCAGTTCTTCGTCGCTGACCACGACAAAAACACCGGGCTCAACTTCCGCACCTCTCCGGATCTGTTCCTTGGGGACTTCCTCACCGGTCTCCGGGTTCACCATCATCTGCTTGACCGGTTGGCGATCCTTCTTGTGAAGCAGACGGAAATGGACGGCCCGGTCCTGGACGGCGGAATAAAGCTTGACTGGCAATTCCAGGTGGTCGAACTGAATGACACCCTTCCAGATGGCTCTGGCACGGGTCTGAACAGCGGTAGACATCTTAATTTGAGATTACCACGCGGGGAAGGAAAGTACAGGTTTGCGGACGGACACGGACTTATCCACGGACTTATCCACGAACCAACACGAACGAACACGAACAAAGACGCTTTTGTTCGTGTTGGTTCGTGGATAAGTCCGTCTTCGTCCGTGGCGATCGGTAGTGCTTGCGTCGCCCCTCCGGTGCTATAGTCCGCCTCGTGAAAA
>RPQK01000262.1 GCA_003819755.1 Acidobacteriota bacterium
ATCACGTCGCGCGCGGGCCAGCCCAACACGCGAGCTGTTACGCCCTTCCCGCCGGCAGTCATCAAGCCGTCGTAAATCGAGAGATGCTGATTGAAATTAGGACCGGGCGAGAACACATCCTCACCGGCGCTCGTGACATTGATGTCGACGTAGGCACAGCCGCTGGCGTAGTCCGAGTCAACCACCGGGAAACTGGCCGTCCGGCCATCGGCAGCGAACACGTCGACCCGGTTGATCTGAAACTTAAGAGACGAGGGAGTCGTCCAGACAAGGCTGCCCATGCGGCCATTCCCGACCGGCATGCCTTCTTCGCTGCGTCGCGCGGGCTCGCTGTAATCCAGGTCGCCTCGCGAAATCACTTTTCGGTAGTCGATTTTGACCAGGTGTTGAGCCTGTGACAACCCCGAGCTGCAGGCGATGAGCGTCAGGACAGCCGCTGCCGCACGAAGAATAGTCTGTCTGCGCATGTTCTCCCCCCTTATCGTGGCCGGACTCCCTTGAACGAGAGTCCGGCCACGATGAAAAAGACACCCTACTGAGCTCCTTCCTCGGTCAGCTCGATCACGGCGCTTTCGACGGCCCGTCGCAGTGGGGCGGCGAATCCATGCTCCATCAGGGTCGCGCCATCGACTACCTGATCGTTGATCGAGAGGCGCGAACGCGCGCCCTCGGGAAGGTTAATCTCCCTGACCCGGTATTTCTTTGCGGGATCAAGACCACGGGGCTTGACGGGTGGGAACGCTTCCTCACCCAGCCGATAGATGAACACGACGGCGCGAGTCCGATCCGGGGAAACATAGCTCAGAGCCGCCTGCGGGCGCTCATAGGGAGATTGCAGCCGGTAGAGGTCTCCTCCGAGTACCAGCGGGCGAAGCCGCTCCTTGTATAAGCGGGCGCCGGCGATCACCGTCTTTTTCTCCTCGGCTGACATCTTCGAGACATCCCGATCGATACCGAACGCGCCGCTGAGCGCAACGTCCACTGCAAACTTGGCGGGCCGCCTGCCCATGTCCGTCACGTGCGCCGAAATCGCCGCTGCGGGGAAGAAATGGCTGAAGCCCCACTGGATGAATACGCGCTGAACCGGGTCGGTGTTGTCGCTTGGCCAGAAGCCGTGGAAATACTTAAGGGCTCCGTAGTCGACCCGGCCCGAGCCGCCCGAGCAAACCATAGAAATGACGCCCGGATACCGCTCGGCCATGTATTTCATCGCGTCGTAAAGCGCCCATTGATAGTCCACCAGCAGATTTTCCTGCCGTTCGGGCGACAGGTAGCTCGAGCCTGGTTGGGTGACATACCGGTTGCAGTCCCACTTGGTGTAACGGATGCCGGGGTTCGGACCGAAGGTGTCGTCAATCACTTTGCGGACGTGAGTCTGCACTTCCGGGCGCGTCAGGTCGAGGATCATCTGATTGCGGCCGTAAAGCGGCTCGCGGTGCGCCTGGGTGATGACCCAGTCCGGGTGCTTCTCGAAGAGCTCGCTTGCCGGGTTCACCATTTCGGGCTCGATCCAGATTCCGAAACGGATGCCTCGTTTTTCGGCTTCGGCGGCGAGATAGCCGAGGCCGCGCGGCAGCTTTTTCTCGTTCACCTGCCAGTCACCAAGGCCTGCCCGGTCGTTGTCACGCGGGTGCTTGTTGCCGAACCACCCGTCATCCAGAAGAAATAACTCGATGCCCAGATCACGGGCGCCGTCAAAAAGCGAAACGATCTTCGCCTCGTCGAAGTCGAAGTAGGTCGCCTCCCAGTTATTGAGCAGGATGGGCCGGGGCGCCGATCCGTCACGGATCCCGTATTTGCGTGCCCAACTGTGGAAGTTCCGGGTCACGCCCCCCTTCCCGCCCTGTGAGCTGAACGTCCAGAGCATACTCGGGGTGTGAAAGACGGTTCGCGGGTCGAGCCGGTAACTGGCCCCCAGAGGGTTAATCCCGCAAACCGCGCGCAAGCGGTTGTTCCAGTCAACGTCGAAGGCAAACTGGAAGCTGCCGGACCAGGCGAGGGACGCGCCAAAAACCGCCCCGGACTCCTCACGCGCAGGTTCATCGATCGCCAGGATGAACGAAGGATTGCGCATCTGGTGGGCGCGAATGCCGAGTTTGGAATCGAGCACCTTGATGCCTGGCGTCAACCTCTCCTCGACCAGGTGCGCCTCGCGCATGTAGTTTCCCTCCAGCTGGGTCAGCCAGTAGCCGGAGGCCTGGAAAACCGGGGACGAGGAACCAAACCGCTCGAGCACGATCGGTTTTTCTTCCTGGTGTTGGATCTCGATCCACTGCTCGATGACGTCCTCGCTGGAGTAAGCGCGAAAGCACAAGGTTACCCGGAGCGGATAGTGGCCATCCCTCAGCTCTATTCGCGTCTCCACGCGTCCTTCCTCGGACTCGACCGCGCGATGCGAAACGTAAAGAAGATCGGTCGAGGTATTGCCATCGGTATGGATGACCTTCAGCGAGGGTTCCGTGATCTGGCCGTTGCCATAAGGCGGATAGGCCTCAACCTCGCGGGCCGGCGATCCGCCGGGTACCCGGAAGGAACTTTCAGCCGGGCCGAAACCGGCCTGGTAGAGCCGCCCGTCAGCGCCGACTGCCAGCGTCATCCCAACATGCTCTGTTTTGATGGTGATGACCGGCCGAACAGGCTGGGCGCTGACTGCAGTCAGGGAAGCTGCGAGAAGTGCAAAGTCAATGACAGCGGCAAGTGAGAAGAGTCGACGCATGGGTGCCGATCCTAGCAAATGGTCAGAACGTTGGCCAATCGAAACAGAGAGCCGCGAGTGGAGCGCTTATCGCGTCATGAATGTCCAAGTGACGGTCCCCAGGTTGTCGGGTTTTCCCTGTCCAGCAGGAGAAACGGCACCGACCAGCCGGCCGCCCGCGTCGCGGCTCACTCGCAGGTCTCGCCACGAGTAAGTTCCCCTCTCGTAATCCAGGGTCTCACCGTCGTCGTCGTAAAGCGTGTAGACGGACTCTTTCGCTCCGTAGTGCCGGATTTCCAGACTGAATTTCTGTCCTCTTCCCGGGGCTCGCAGCCCGGCCGGCATCGTCGGAATGATGCCCCCATCCTTGACGAACAGCGGAATCTTGTCGAGCCCGGGTGTCACACTGATCACCTCACCGCCTCCGGCAAAGGCCCCCGTATAGAAGTCGTACCATTTTCCCTTGGGCAAAATCACTTGCCGGGAGGCCTGGCCTTTGAACATGGGCGCGACCAGCAGGAATTCACCGGCCATGTACTGGTCCTTGATCTCCTTCAAAACCGCTTCCTCATAGGGGTTCTGTTCCAGGCTGGCGCCCTTGCTTTCCATGCGGGTTTCGTCCGCCAAAAAACCCTCTTCGAGCGCCATGGCTCGGAACGGAGGGATGCCATCAAAACGGTAGCGGGCAAACTCGGTGTAAAAATAGGGCAGCAGCCGCATCCGGAGCAGGGCGATCTCCTTCACCTGTCGCTCGACCTCCGGAAAGGACCAGGGTTTGGTTCCGCTCGCCCAGGCGTTGAGCATGGCCATGGGGGAGAAACAAACGGACTGCATCCGCCGCAGCCACTCCTCGCCTCCCTGGGAGGACCGCACTTCGGGGGTCCACAAGACGCCGGCGAAGCCGCTGTTGCACAAGGCGGTGATGAAATCCTCGTGGCTGTAGTAATCGTTGTAGATGACGTAGGGGAACGAGGCTGCGCCCGCGTTCGATGCCCGCGTCAGCCCATATGTTCGAAGGTTCTTCTCTCTGTAGACCCGGGTCGTCGCTTTCTGAAGCAGGACCCCGTAGGTCTGCCTGATCTGCTCGGCGGCCAAACCGGAAGGAAACGTGGCCACATCCGGCCACAGGTAGTGATCATATCCATCTGTTTCATCGATCTTGTAGCCGCTCACCCCGATGTCCACATGTTCCCTTTTGAACAGGTTGACGAGCGTCTGGACGGCCTTTGGGAGGGTGAAGTCGGGCACGATGCCGAGCCACACCGTGTGCGAAGACGACAGAGGAAGCAGGGTCTCGTAGACCGGCGACTCAGGTGAGACGTACGGGTTTGTCCAGAGATTCACCCGGATCCCCATGCCCGTCATCTTCGCTACAAAATCGGAAGGCGCCGGGAACCTCTTCTTGTCCCAGACGAAGGTGCACGGGTAGGACCTGCTTTGCCAGCCGGGTTCCAAGCCAATGACATCAAGCGGGAATCCCCGTTCGGCAAATTCACGGGCCTCGGCCAGCACCTGGTTCTCGTCGTAAAGCCGCGGCACGCGGTGGCTGAATCCCAGGCCCCAACGGGGCGGCAGACAGCCGCCTCCGGTGAAGAGGTTGTATCGCCGAACGGCGTCGAGTGGCTTTGGCCCGCCAAAGACGTAGATTTCAACGCCGGCTGCCGGAACGAGCATCTCGACCGAATCGGAGTACGGCCTGGCCGACCAGCCTTTGTCGGTATTCCTGTCGCGCGGCTCGGGAAAATTGGGGCTGTCCTTGCGCACTCCGGTGCCTGACCAGACCCGGATATAGCGGGCCGAGTTTACGAAAACCCCGTAGCCGCGGCTGGACACATAAAAGGGAACGGGAGCATGCGTTCGCCCGTCGTCCTTTCCTCCGTAGTGGTCAACGTGCAGTTGGAGGATGCGGCCGCGCTGATGGATTGTCTTGAAATTCAAGCCGAAGCCATAGATTTGCTCGTTGCGGTCGAGCGGAAGCCGCAGGTGGGTTTCTCCGTTTATGACGTCAGCGGCAATCAAGCCGGCGGGGAGGGGAAATTGCGCTGGCTCAACCCTGGCGAGCGCCTCTCGTGCGGGGGGCACGCCGGCCGCCTTCAACAGGTCGTACGCGTCCGGCTGCCCGACGATCGACCTCCAAACGCCCGGCGCTACCTCGGACCACTGCGGTTCAGAGGCCGGCAGAGAGGCCGTCAGACACCCGAACAGAATCGCGATAAAAACAGCTTTTTTCACTCGTATCCCTCATTGACCAAAGCCGCCCGGGAACTATTGACTCGCCTGTGAACCGCCCGAGGGGAGGGGCTTGGCTGAGGCCTGCGCAATCGTTTTGAGCAGGGTGATAAACGGGTCGGAAATCAGGCCGTTCATGGCAACCGGAACGTCCCAGGTAATGACTCCCTCTGCCTGCCAAACGCTCTGGCTGAATTGCGCAGCCTGTTCTGCGGTGAAACGCGGCTCGCCCATGCCCCAGGTTCTTCCCAGGTAGCTCAGCACGTGGACCTGTTTGCCGTCAAGGATGCCGCCAACGCTTCGCCGGATTTCGAGCCGCTCCGGATTACTGATCTCGCCTGCGGTAAAGTCCTCGTGAGGCGTCATGGAGATCAGCCGTGGGACGACACCCGGGTTAAACGCGACGGCGCCATTCGGATTGCCTGCGCGCGCGGCTGCGGCAAAACTCTGGAAATTGGGCGGGTCCGGTGAGCGATACATCAGATTAGGCCAGTAGCAGCCGTCAAACCACCAACCGGCGATCTTTTCACCAAACCGCTTCGACCAGTCGGAGATGATCTGCTCCCACTTGATCTGAAATTCCCGGTTGGGAACCATGCCGTTCTGCCACTGAAGCGCCTCACGCGCGGAGCGGTCCCCTCCCGGCGCGCCCGACGGCAGGTAGACGATCAGCTTGATGCCACGCCGGGCCAGGGCGGTGGCCATGTCGGAAACCAGGTCGCGGCGCGAGCACTTGCTGGGTTGGATGCCTGTCAACCGGTCGTACGTCGGATTCGGGGCCAGGTAGTAACCGGGGTTCTGGCCGATTGTCAGGATGTGGTAACCAGCTCCGGCTTGTTTCAGTTGATCGGCCAGTCCCTCCACGTCGAACCCGTCGACCATTTTGTTCCACTGTTCGACGCTCATCTCGAGATTGTTCGTTCGAGCCTGCCAATCAGCCAGGTAATGGGTCATGACTCCCCAGCGCGCCTGTCTCATCCAGGTGGTCCGGCGAATGGAGTCGTTAGATGCAGGAGTGGGGGGTTGTCCGGCGATGGAGTAGAGCCCGATCGCCACCAAGATCAACGACCAGAAAACCAACCTTTCGTATCGTCGGACCCAGTTCATGCGTAACCTCCTGAGTGCCAGGCGACTCCCTGGGAGCGCAGGCGTCTCACTCAGTGCCATTTACTTTTTTTGTTCGGGGCCCTGCAACGTAGGGTGGGTTTCGAAGCGCGACAGCGCTGAAACCCACGGATAACCCTGGTTGGTGCTTGGAGCCGTGGGTTTCAGCGCTGTCGCGCTTCGAAACCCACCCTACATTGCAAGGCCGTCCGCAAGAAAAGTAAATGGCATGGGGCGTCTCGCCTGCACTCCACATGAAACGTCCCTAAAACCGCAACCTTAACACCACCTCAATTTGTCTCGGATCGTACGTGGCCTGCGTGAAAGCCCCGAACGTGCTCGTCGTGTCCATCAGTTGGCCTACCGTCAGTTTCTGCGTCGGGTTCGCCGTCACCGTGGCGGGCAGAACCGTCGCGCCGAAGCTGCCGTTGATTCCCGGCTTGAACTGCGCATTGTTGAGGAGGTTGGTCGCCTGCGCCGCGAGACTGAAGGAATACTTCTCATTCACAGTAAAAGATTTCTCCAGCGAGAGATTCGTATTCCACGTGGCGTTGCTGCGCATGTCGCCGTAAGTCGCGGCCGCGTCTCCATACCAGAAAAGGTCGGCAATCGCAGTTCCGTTCGGCCCCTTCACGGTCCGCGCAGAAAAAGCATCGATGTTGTATTTCAGAAAACAGCCGTTGCACGGAGTGATGACGCGCCCGCTCGGCAGGGTCACTTGGGTCTTGCCGTCATACCATCGCTGCAGTTCCTCCGGCACCTCAATCGGAGCTCCCGGGACCCGGTCCGGCAGGCTGTTGATGGAGTTGGTCCCACCATTCGTAATCGGCTTGACGAATCCGCTCTGGCCGGTCATGGAACCCGCAATGCGCCATCCGCCGATAACGGCATCGAGGATCGACTGCTGGATATCGAACCGCTTGCCTTTTCCCACCGGGAGATCGTAGACCCAGTTCACGACGATTCGATGCGGGATGTCATTAGTCGTGATCTTGCGATTCAGGTTCCAGAGGTCGGGTCTCCGGTTGGAAAAGTAGCTCGACTCGCCGCCATCTGCATAGCCCTGGTTGGTCTGCGCGTTATATCGGCTGATTCCGATTTGCTTGGACCAGGTATAGTGCACGTTTAGCTGCAGCCCGTCCGCAAACTGATGGGTCGCACCCAGCTGAAGGGCATGGTAGTCGGATGTCCCCATCGTGAGGTGGATGTTATCGCCCTCGAGCGGGTAGGGATAGTAAGTCTCGATCCGGCTGATCGTCCGATTTCTGACGTTCCCATTGCCGTACGGGTTCAGCGGCCCGGTGGCCGGTTGCCAGGGATTTTGAATCTGCTGTGTCGAGGGGTTCGTTTTTCCGTCGCTGGCAATGTAGGTGTCTCGCCAGGAAGCGAGCAACGTCGGATCGACCAACTGCGGGCTGTTGATCGGCACGTAGGCGACCTGCAGTCGTCTGCCTGCGGAACCGACGTAGCCGGCAGAAATCACCCAGTCTGCCCCGAATTTCCGCTCCAGGAAGAAATTCCACTGATGGATATAGCCATTTTGGTAATCGATCGGGAAGCGGCGCGCTCCGCCATAGATCCGCGGGTCTTTCGGGTTGGCGCCGGCTCCCGGCACGATCGAATTGACCGCCATGCTGTTGAAGGGGCCGACGACTACTCCCGCCGGGGATGATCCGTAAGCAGCGAAATTGACCGACTGCGTGAAGGAAGCAGCCCCGTAAAATCCGGGACCGTCGTTAAAACCCGTGTTGGACGGCACGAACGTCACTCCGTAACCGCCTCGCACCACGAACGAGTCGGTCAGCCGGTAAGCGGCGCCGAGTCGCGGTCCGAAATCGCTCCATTCGGTCTTCCACATGTTGCGCCGAGAGGTGGTGTTGCCAGGGAAGACAATCTCGCCCGGGGTGCCAAACAAGGGCTCCTTGCCATCCAGATCGATCGCGCTCATGCGGTTGAAGCGCTCGGTCGGACCGGGCTGGACATCCCACCTGAGCCCCATGTTCAGCGTCAACTTGTCATTGACCCGCCAGTCGTTCTGTGTAAAAAGGCCGTAATACTTCTGCGCCAACGCGAGCCTCAGGGCGTAACCGGGGGCAATCCTCAGGTTTCCCGCGCCCAACAGGATCGATGCCACGCCCAGGCCGTTGTAAGAGGCGTCCGGAGTCGTGAGCCCAGTCGTGCTTCCATCGGCGTTGATGTTCGACCTTGTGAAGCTGCCGTCGGTTTGAATCTGCATCGAGTCGTCCGGGTCGATGTAGTTGGACAACAGCACCCGATACGTGCCGCCAAACTTGTGGGTCCAACGCCCGTGCAGCCACGTCATGCTCGCATTCAGGTCGGTGTTGGTCTGGCGCTCGCGCTTATGCAGGCTGGTCCCGTTGTTGAGTGAACTTACGTTACCACCCGGAGAAAAGGCTGGCGGCGCTCCCGGCAGAACGTTAATCGCCTGGATTTCCTTCGGAATTCCGAACTGATCGTAGCTGTAGTTGTCGAAGACATCGGCCTCGTTGTCGCTCTTGATGCGGTTAACACCCAGGCGCGCATCGAGAACCCATGTGGGCGAAAGCGTCCACGTATCGCCTACTGTTACGTAGTAATTGTCGTCGGGCTGCTGGTTGCCCACAAACTCGATGCGGCTGTAGTAGGGGTTGTCGCCACCCCAGGACCTCGGCGTGCGGATGTTGCCTTTCTGAAAACCGTAGCTCCCGTACAAATTATGGTTACCCTGATGGAAATCCACACGGGAGTTGATGTTGTTCTTGGAGAACTCCTGGTTGCCGCGCAGGAAAAAGTTGTTGCGATTATAGATGTCGTCGGGCGCACGGTTCGGCATGGGGTAGGCGTTCAGAAGCGCTTTGCCAAAGGCGTTAAGCCGTGAGTCCGGCAGCGGGCTGGTCCTCACCACCCCCTGTGCATCCGTAAAGGTGGGGAACTGCACCCGCTGATAGGCCGAAGTGGTCCCGATCTTCGTGGCATTGAAGGGGTCATAGATCTTGATGGGCACGGCCTTGCCGCCGGCCGTGACATAGGTGTTGCTGAAATCGCCTTTTCTTTCATCGGCGGTCGGGACCGTCAGCAGGTAATCGTAACCGCGGGGAAACCCCAGCCCTTCATAGCTGACGAAAAAGAAAGCCTTGTCCAGGATGAGCCGCCCACAGAAGGTACAACC
>RPQK01000263.1 GCA_003819755.1 Acidobacteriota bacterium
ACCGTTCAGCGTTTAACGTTCACCGTTCAGCGTTCAGCGTTCACCGTTCACCGTCCAGCGTTCAGCGTTCAGCGTTCAGCGTTCAGCGCTCAGCGTTCAGCGTTCACCGTCCAGCGTTCAGCGTTCACCGTTCAGCGTTGAGATCAAGGTTCCCCGCAACCGCAGGTAACATCTCCAGATGGGACCTACGTTGCGGGCAACTTTGTATCTCAACGGTGAACGCTGAACGCTGAACGCTGAACGGTGAACGGTGAACGCTGAACGCTGAACGGTGAACGCTGAACGGTGAACGCTGAACGCCCCCCAACCTTTCCTCGCCTCCCCGAGTCAAAGTCTCCAAATCTCAGCAGGATAGGGGGCGTTGTGACAAACTGGACAAGGGATATACGATTTGCCTTTCGCACTTTGAACCGAGGCAGAGGCTTTGCCGCGGCAGTCGTACTGACGCTCGCTCTCACCATCGGTCTCAATACCTGCATATTTAATGTCTTCCACTCGATTCTGGTACGCGAGCTGCCGTTTGCGGATCCCGGCCGGCTCGTGTCTGTCTGGAGCACTTTGCCTCCCGGACTGGCTGAGGTTGTCGGCAGCAAGCGGAACACTTCCTCGGTCCCCAATTTCCGGGACTGGATCAAGCAGAACCATGTCTTCGAAGGGATTACGGCATTTGTTAACTCCCGGCCTGTAACGGTCATGGGTCCCGAGGCGCCTGAGCAACTGGAAGCCATCAATGTCTGCGAGAATTTCTTCGGTGTCCTCGGCGTTAACCCGGTCCTGGGGCGGGCTTTCTCAAACAGGGAGCACACCGCCGGCGAAGACCGGGTGGTCGTTTTGAGCCATCGTTACTGGCGGAAAAGGCTCGGTTCGGACCCGGCTGCGGTTGGCCGGGTGCTGTTGGTCGACCAGGTCCCACACGTGGTGGTCGGCGTTCTCCCCGAGTCCTTCTGCTTCGGAATAACCTTCCCTGCCTACCGCATCGATAACGAGCCCGACCTGTGCCGCCCCCTGGTCTTCGGACCAGCCCACGAAGGTCGCTGCAGCAACAGTCTTTTTCCTATCGCCCGCTTGAAGCCTGGCGTGACGATTCAACAGGCTGATACCGAGATGAAGCTGATCATGGCCCGACTCGAGAAGCAATACCCGCAGACCAACACCGGCTTCGGCGCCGAGGTGATCGGTTTGCAGGAGTCGATGTACGGACGCCATCGTTCCGTTTTGCTGCTTGTGTTCGCCGCCGCGGGGTTGGTTCTCCTGATCGCCTGTACCAATGTGGCTAATCTCCTTCTCAACCGGGCCATCGCCCGCCAGAGCGAGTTTGCTCTCAGGACGAGCATCGGCGCGAGCAGGGTTTGCATTGTCCGGCAGCTGCTGGCTGAAGGTCTCGTTTACTCGATGCTCGGCGGGTTGTTGGGTTTAGCCCTGGCTGGGGCAGCCGGCCTGCTGATCGATCCGTTTCTGCATTCCCTCGCGAAAGGGCTGCCTGCCATCGAAATGAACTGGTCCATTCTCTTCTTCAATCTGGCCATCTCGATTCTCGTGGCGCTCACATGCAGCCTCGCCCCGATTTGGCAGCTGTGGAGGACAAGCCTCAGTGAGGGGTTGAAGATCGGGTCGGCGGCGCTTACGGGGACAGCCGGCCGTCACCGCCTCGCTTCAACCCTGGTGGTGACCCAGGTCGCGCTCGCGCTCCTCTTGCTCATCGGCGGAGGACTGCTCGTTCGGAGCTTTCTGCGCCTGGTAGAGGTGGATCCCGGGTATCGTCCCGATAGACTCGTCGCCGTCGAGGTGCCCCTTGCCGGGCAGCAGTATCGCGATCCCGCGTTGGCAAGATCGTTCTATGAGCGTCTTCTCCGGTCGGCGGAGAGTCTGCCCGGCGTCGAGTCGGCCGCTCTCAGTACGGCTTTGCCCACCACCATTACCGGGAACCGCTCTTTTCGGATCGAAGGGAGCCCAAGGCTCGAAGGTCACAACGTGGACGATCTGACTGCAGAGATCCCGAATGCCGACTACCAGGTGGTGTCCCCTGAATACTTCCACACAGTGGGGATAGCGGTGAAAAGAGGCCGGAGCTTCACGGAACAGGATGACCAGCACTCGTTACCGGTCGCGGTGATAAATGAAAAAATGGCGAAAAAGTACTGGACCCGCCGTGATCCGATCGGCGCCCGGATCTTCCCGGATCAGCGAAGCCTGACTATCGTCGGGGTAGTCCAGGATGTCAGGCAGCGAGGGCTGCAAAATGACCCCGCTCCGCAAATGTACTTTTCCTATCGGCAGCATCCCCGGTCGATATCCTGCCTGCTGGTGCGCGGCAGGATGGACCCGGTCGTGATCGCCGAAATGCTCAGGCGGGAAGCTCGGAAGGCTGACCCTAGTCAGTTCGTCAAGATCCGGACCATAGAGGAGGAAATTCACAGGAGCATTGCCTCTCCCCGCCTGATCATGCGGCTGCTGACGGCATTTGCCTGCCTGGCCCTCGGCTTGGCTCTGTTCGGAGTCTACGGAGTCGTTTCCTGTTCGGTGTCCCGTTCCCGCCGGGAGGTGGGAATACGAGCGGCTCTGGGCGCCACCCGCGGGGACATACTGCGTCGAGTTCTGGGCTACGGGCTGCGGCGTGTTACGCTCGGGATTCTGATTGGGATCGCTGCCGCCATCCCGCTGACCAGTGTGCTGAGCAGCCAGCTTTTCGGCATAGCTCCCACGGACCCTTGGACCTTCAGCGGTGTTTCGTTGCTGCTGCTGCTGGCCGGCCTGATGGCCTGCTATTTTCCGGCAAGCCGCGCGGCCCGGACCGACCCGGTCTCGGTCTTGAAAGCGGAGTAGCCGCAAGTGTGACTTCCGGCACGCCCTGCGCACCGCATTGCTGTATTGATGAAGGAATGCTGAAAAGGACTTTAGAAGGT
Source organism: Acidobacteriota bacterium (assembly GCA_003819755.1). Lineage (GTDB taxonomy): Bacteria > Acidobacteriota > UBA6911 > RPQK01 > RPQK01 > RPQK01. The sequence goes on from RPQK01000263.1 coordinate 2,904, forward strand.
CCGGCGCCCGGCGCCCGATCAGCTTCGGGGCGAAAAACACGTACCAGGGACCCCAGACTCACAGGATCTGCCGTGCGAAGCTTGTCCCGGGGCCTGGCGACTCTCCCAGTAAGAGTTCCTCGACCGTCGCCCCGACATCGGCAAAAGTGCTCCGGGTACCCAAAGGGCCGGGGCGCACTTGTAACCCGGCCACAATCAGCGGCACGTACTCTCGCGAATGATCGGTGCTTGCTGTCGTCGGATCGCAGCCGTGGTCGGCCGTCACGATCAGGAGATCCTCCTTTTTCAGAAGCACAAATAGATCTGCCAGAGAACGATCAGCTTCGGAAAGCGCCCTGGCGAAGCCCACCGGGTCGTTCCGGTGACCGTAAAGAGTGTCGAAATCACCACAGTTGGCAAAAACTAGCCCTGAGAAGTCGCGTTTGACCAGCTCGAGAAGAAAGGCAAGAGTCTCCGCGTTATTCGTGGTATGACGCCGATCCGTAAGCCCTCGGCCGCTGAAGATATCCTCGATCTTCCCGATCCCCCAAACCCTTTTCCCGGACCCAGCCAGGCGATCCAGGCTACTGGGCCCAGGAGGCTCAAGTCCGAAATCGCGGCGTTCCGAGGTTCTTTTGAACGATCCCGGTCTCCCGGTAAACGGACGGGCAATGACACGTGCTACGGCGTACTCTCCCCTGAGAAGACTGCGGGCCGTTCGACAAAACCCGTAAAGCTCCTCCAACGGGACAACGTCCGTGTGAGCAGCCACCTGAAATACGCTGTCCGCCGAGGTATAAACAATCGGATATCCGGTAGCCAGGTGCTCCGGCCCTAGCTCCTCGATAATCACAGTTCCCGAAGCGGGTTTGTTTCCCAGTGTGCGCCTGCCTATCGCGTCTTCAAATCTCCGAATGAGGTCGGCCGGAAAACCTCCAGGGAAAACCGGGAAAGGACTAGCGACAACAAGTTGCGTCATTTCGAAGTGCCCGGTTAGCGTATCCTTCCCTGCCGAAGCCTCTCCCATCACCCCGTATGCCCCCGTAGCACGCCGAGCGGGAGGAACACCGGCAATAGGAGCCAGGTTACCGATCCCCATGCTCTGGAGAAAAGGCACGCTCAGGCCAGTGACCGCCCGGGCGGTGTTGACAAGCGTATTGCTGTCCTGATCGCCGAATCGAGCGGCATCAGGCAGGGCTCCAATCCCGACACCATCGAAAACGATCAGGAAAACGCGATGAATCCCCATGCCTGGTGCGATAGTAGTCCAAAAGAGACAAGCAAGGAACCGCCAAATCCCCAGTCCATTCTGCGCTGCTTGCTGGTGTTGCATATTGGATCAAAACACTCTTTAATTGCAGGTTTGGCGCAACTCTGCGCGCGGGCGGACAGCGTTTCGTTTGGACACTTCCGCTCGATTCTCGCTTACGATTCGTTGCAGCCGGATGAGGTTTGCAGGATGAAAAAAGACAGCCCCAGGCCAAGGTCACCAAGAGGAAGAAGATCCGCACTGCTGCCCGGCCTCATGATCGCGGTCGTCCTCATAGGGGTTCCATTACTGGTTCTGTTTTACCAGTCATACCAGTCAGGCCTTTCTCTCGGACAGACGTTGGGGCAACTTTTCAAGCGGGCACGAAAAGATGATGCGACAGCGCCTCCGGTACAGGCTGTGCAGGGCAAAAAGGTCGACTTTCTCACCCCTCTACAGATCGGCTTCCCTCCGTCATCTGATTCTCCTCGGATTGGCAGTCTCGAGATCGTGGATCTCGACAAGGACAACCTTCCCGACGTCCTCGTCTCGGATATGTTGATCAATCGGGTCGGCTGGATCCGGCAATATCCGGCCGGGACTTACACGGAAAGATGGATCAGCCCCGTAATCGCCGCCCCCGCGCACGTCAGCGCCACCGACATGGACCGAGACGGTGACCTGGATGTGCTTGTCGCCTCCATGGGCCAACTGTTTGCCAGCAACGATAAGATCGGCTCCGTCGTGATCCTGGAGAATGACGGCAGGCAGGGCTTCACGCCCCGCACTATCGTAGATCGCATCGCGAGGGTAACGGACGTTCGCGGCGCAGATTTCAACCGCGATGGCCGTCTGGACCTGATCGTGGGCCAATTCGGCTATGACGACGGCGAGACCCGCTGGATGGAGAACCTCGGAAACTGGCAATTCCGTTCCCACATGCTGCAGCGCCTTTCCGGCGTGATACACACGATCCCGAACGATGTCGACGAAGACGGAGACATGGACATCTTCAGCCTCGTCAGCCAGGAGTGGGAGGAGATCTACATCTACGAAAACGACGGCCACGCGAATTTCAAGTCCCACCTGGTTTGGGGAAGCACGAACGAAGACTACGGCAGCAGCGGCATGAGGTTAGCTGACATGAACAGGGACGGGCTGATCGACATCCTCTATACAAATGGGGATGCCTTTGACTACCTGCCCCCGCGCCCCAGACCATGGCATAGTGTGCAATGGCTGGAGAACAAGGGCGGGTTCAAATTTGAACATCGCCCAATCGGCAAGTTTAATGGCGCCAGCGGTGCGGTTGCGGCCGACGTCGACGACGACGGCGACCTGGATGTCGCGGCCGTGAGTTGCTACAACCTGTGGGAGCAACCGGAATCACAGAGCATGATCTGGTTTGAGAATGACGGGAAAATGAGCTTCACACAACATGACATCGCTCATAACCCGACTCATCTCATTAGCCTTGAAACAGCGGACATGAACGGCGACCGGAAGCCCGATTTCGTTACCGTAAGGATGGATGTTTACCCTCCGTTTTCCCCTGAGGGACGAGTCATGCTGTGGCTCAATCACTGGGGGCAGGCACAAAACAAACCATGACCCCCAAAACTCGTGACATAGCTCGTCCAGGCAATAGGGCCTGGCTTCTGAGAATCTTGCTTCTTGCCCCGGTGCTGGCCCTGGCCACATGGCTGCTGTTGACACTGCTGACTTCGGCAAAAGTGCCCGAGGATTTCCCAAAACTGCCTGACCGGCAGTCACTCAGCCCGGGTCTTCGAGACCTGCTGGTTGCCGCCGATAAGGAGGCCCGAAGCCAACCCGGCTCAGCCGAAGTAATCGGCAAGCTCGGGAAGGCTTACCACTCCAATCAGTTTTATGAGCAGGCTGCGAGCGCCTACAGGATTGCTGCTCGCCTCGCCCCTGATGACTACCAGTGGCTCTATTGTCAGGCAGTACTGGCCGAGGAGACCGGTCAGGAAAAGGAGAAGCTGGACCTGCTGCGGGAAACGGTTCGGCTCAAGCCGGATCATGTCCCGGCCCTCCTGAAGCTGGGCGACGGTTCCTTCAAGCAGGATAAGCTGGACGAGGCCGCCCGTTACTACGAGATGGCTGCCGGCACCGCTGATAAGGATGCCTCCCTGCAGCCTATTTTCGGGCTCGGACGCATTGCCGCCCGGCGCCAGCAATGGAACAAGGTTGTCGAGTATGTCGCGCCCGTTTCGAGCGCCTACCCCTACGTCCGGCCACCCTACCAGTTGCTGCTGCAGGCCTACGAAGCGCTGGGGCTGGCGGACAAAGCGGCGACAGTTCGCGAAAAACTTCTGCAACCTAAGTTCACGGTTGTTCCCCCGGCCAAGGACAGTCTGAATGAGGAATTGCTCGGTCTCTGCCACTCGTCGACACGCCTGCTCAAGGAGGCTGGGCTGGTGACCCGTTTTGGCTATCCCTCCAGGGGAATAGACTTGGCTCGCCGCGCCGCGGAAGTTGATTCCAAGGACGCCGATGTCCGACACTTCATTGCCCGCACACTGCTCAATTACTACGGAGAAAGACCTGAAGCAGTCGACGAAGCGCTGACCCAGCTCGACGAGGGACTGCGTCTCAGACCAGATGATCTAGTCCCCTTGTGGGATTTTGCTGCCTCTTTTTTCGAGCGGCCGAAGACAGATGCAGCGACTGAGCGGCTCCATGCGGCACTGGCCCGGAATGCCGATCGCCCAGAATCCCACTTCTACCTGGGCCTCGTCGCTGACGAGCAGGGAAGGACCGCAGAAGCGATCACGGAATACCGGGCAGCCCTGAAAGCCAATCCGAACAACGCCGAGGCTTACGACAAGCTCGGTCTTATATTGGTGAGTCAGGGCAGACTTGACGAAGCCGTTGCTTCCTTCCAAAAGTCCCTCGACCTGGACCCGCTTTACACCATCGCCCGCTTCAATCTGGGTGTGGCCTTGGTACAGCGAGGGAAAAACGGCCAGGCCCTGAAAGAGCTTGGTGAAGTCTTGCGGATCAAACCGAATGATCCCGAAACGCACCTGTACTGTGGGATTGCACTTATCGGATCCAAGCGAGTGCGTGAGGCCATCGGGCATTTCCAGCAGACACTCCGATTCAAGCCCGACGAAGTCCAGGCCCACTACGGCCTCGGATGCGCCTTCGCGCTTCAGATGAACCGGCCGGAAGCCGTCAAAGAGCTGCGCGAAGCCCTCCGGCTGCGCCCGGACTACCCGGAGGCCCAGGATCTGCTGCAAAAACTGGAAAGGTGAGGTGCGCTGGGGCCGAGACGTCCTGGAAACGCAATGGGACTTATCCACGAACGAACCCAGCGCGGCCAAGGCCGCAACCAAAAGTCAGCGGGGCAGTGAGAAATAGAGATTGAAGCGACGCGCCACCCGGAGTATCAAGGGTTTGGCAAAAAACCAAGCACTTCGGGGAGGGCGCGTCGTGGATACCTTTATACAGAAATACGAAGGCGATGTCATGGGAAGTCTCAGCGGCTTGGATCGGCTGGTGTTGAGCGGGAGGCTTCGCATGCTCTCCTTCAGCGCCGGCATGATGGGGTTGCTGAGCCAGGCGAGCGTTCTGTTGAAGAATTTCGGGGCCTACGCGGAGTCTAAGACCAAACAACTGCGGGAGGCCTCGGAAGCGACGGCTCAGCGTTTGCAGCGACCCCTTCCGTACTTGCGCTCCAGTAAGATCAGCAAGGAGGACACGGCCCGGCAAATTGCCGAGCGCGATGGCGTTAAGGCAGGATTGATCTGTGTGATCAAAGCCGTGGAACCGTGCCTGGGCTATGATGTGGAGAGCCAGGATGGCCGCCTGAGACTGGTCTTGAGGCCCCGCAAGTGTTTGTTTCTGTATCACTACTTTATTCACCCAATCTTCGGGTTCATGCATGCCCGTTTGCAGACCTGGTTTCCTTTCCCTATTCAGCTGTGTCTGAACGGACGGGAATGGCTGGCCCGGCAAATGGATCGGGCCGGAGTGAGCTATGAACGGGTGGACAATTGTTTCCCGTGGCTGGAAAAGCTGGCGACCGCCCAAGAATTGGCGCGCGAACAACTGCGTTTGAACTGGGTGCCGGTTCTGAACCGCATTGCGCAGGAGATCAATCCGGCGCTGGAAACCATGTTGGCCCCGTACCGGGCGGTTCAATATTACTGGTCGGTACGAGAAAGCGAATGGGCGACAGACATCATGTTTCGTGATACCGCCCGCCTGGATACCTTCTACCCGTCTTGGATCCGAACCGCCATCGCCGGCTTCGGGAGCGGCAACGTATTGCGTTTCCTGGGGCAGAAGCTGTGGGCCCGTTCCAAGGAGCCGGTGGAAGTCACCAGCAGCTACAAGAACCGTCCCGAGGGCGTGCGGGTCAAACACAGCGTAGGCGTTAATTCGGTCAAAGCGTACAACAAAGCGGGCAGTATCCTGCGGGTGGAAACCACGATGAACGACGCGAAAGGGTTCGGCTATCGACGTCGTCGCGAAGATGGCACCGGTTCGGAGCGCTGGCGCCCGCTCGCCACGGGATCGCCGATCTGTTCCAGCGAACCGAGATCTCGCAAGGCATTAACGAGCGTTATCTGCAAGCTCTGGCGGCTATCGAAGTCGATCAATCCCTGGAACAACTGGTCGCTCCCCTGTGCCTTAGGATTCAGTGGAAGGGCCGACCCGTCCGCGCCCTCTCCCCCTGGTCGCCGCCCGACCAAGCCCTGCTGGCAGCAGTCAACCGTGGCGAATTCGTCATTGCCGGCTTCCGGAACCGTGATGTGCTCCGAGTCCTTTACGGCCAACCTGATGATCCTGATTACACCAAACGTCTGGCGGGCAAGGTGACCCGTGGCTTGCGCTTGCTCCGAGCTCATGGCTTGATCCAAAAGATCCGGCACTCCCATCGCTATCGCTTGACCCAGAAAGGACGACTCGCCGCAGTCGCTCTTTCTCAAGCCCAACGTGCCACGGTTAAACAACTTGCGAAGATCGCCGCTTGAAATCTTCGCAGAAAAACAAGAAATGCAAGATTTGTGACACGAACG
>RPQK01000264.1 GCA_003819755.1 Acidobacteriota bacterium
GCTCGACACCGAGATGCCGTCCGTCCTGCGAGCACTGGGGCAAAGCGTTCCCAACTGGGCGCTTGTCACTCCTCCCACTTCTCCCCTTGCAGCGCCTTCCGGGGCGCGCGGCGCCGAGCGGGCTCAAAAGCCCGACATTGCGTTGAATTACTCCGACACCCGGCTGCGGGCCATGCAACGCATCGTTGAGCTGGGGAAACTCCCGGAAGAGATCGCGGATCGTTTTGATCACATGCTGCAGACTGCAGTTGAACAGTTCAACCAGGGGGCCTTGGGGCGCGCGGTCTCAATCCTCGAATCGGCTAATCAACTGGTCGTCCAGGAGCGGATCCCGACGAGTCGAGTCAAGCCGCTCTGGGACAAGGCCGCAGACAAAATACAGTGGCATCGCTTTGAAGCCACGATTCTAGATCCCGTGCAGCATCAACTTCTGGGGCAGTTCCTGTCTTTCTTTCCGGCTTTTTCCCCGGTCAAACTGCTTGCCGAGCTGAAACAAGGCTCGGAACGGACGGGACGCCGCCTGCTGATCTCGCTGCTGGCTGTCCGGGGCGATGAAGTGCGATCGGAGGCCTGGAAGCATTTCGAACCGCTCCTCGACTCGGAAGAGCCCGATTGGGAGCACTTGAGGAATCTGGCAATCCTCTTTGCGTCCCTGCCACTGAAGGACGGCCGGGCCCCCGAGGAAGAGGTTAAACTCATGACCAGGCTGGCAGGGTTGCCTCTCCCGCTTCCCATCTTCCGTGAGGCGGCTCGCTTTGCGACTCGCATTGACGTCGAACTGGGGACCGGGATGTTGGCGACGCTGCTCGCTCAGGAGTCCACCGGAGATGCTGATGAAATTGCTTTTAAGACGACTCCTGGATCCCAATGGACACTCCTGTTCGAACAGATCCTGACAAAACTGGCCGGCTCTCGCGACATTCGAATGCGCCGGCTGGTACTCGACCACTGTCTGGACAACGCGGAATCGACCGGGATTTCCACGGGTCCTCTGGCAGCCCTCCGGAACGTCGATCTGGCTTCGGAGCCCGACATCGTTGAGCGTCTCCTGACCGCCTTGAGCAGGAATCTGCCTTGGCGATGGTTGAGCTGGATCAGCCGGCCAAACGATGCGTTTCTGCTCGATCTGGTGCGCTCGCTTTCCGGCACCCCTTCACCGCGGATCCAATCCGCGCTCATCGATGTTGCCCGGCGCTTCCCCCAACGGCCATTCGGTGTGGCGGCGGCGCGAGCAACTGGGACGTTCGTCGAGCCCGAGATTGCCGTCACGGAAGAAGCTTCAGACACCGAGGCCCAGGCAGCGACGGCGGAGCCGGTAACGGCGGATCTGGGACCCGACATTCTGCTTCTCGAAGGTGAGCTGCACTCGTTCAAACTGCCGACGCTGATTCAGCATTTGGAATCGACCGCTGCAACGGGGATTCTAGAACTATTGAATTCGGCGGAGGTGATCGAAGGAACGGCGACTTTTGTCCGAGGGCAGCTGTTTCATTGTCATGCCGGCCACTTGCGAGGAAAAGAGGCTCTGTTCGCTCTGCTCGAGAAGCCGGTCTTCGGTCGCTTCCGCGTCGTCAACCCTCAGAGCCAGGAGTCAACAGCCGATACCGTCGAAGGCCAACCGGCTCTCCCCGTCGTTCCCACGCTGCTCGAGGGGATGAGACGGTACGATGAATACCAGCAATTCCGTCTGCTCGTACCCGATCACATCACGCTCATGCCGGCCGGAGTCAGACCGGGGAGACCGGAAGGTGAGAATGACCCGGAATTCGTCAGGCAGGTCTGGGCCGAAGCGGTGTCGGGCAAAACCGCTGCCGATTGCGAAGCGGTGATCCGCGTGGACCCCTACCGGGTTCGCCGTCTGCTGGCATACTGGGCGGCCGAAGGGAGCTTGAGTGAAGTTCAGGCCGCGCGTGTCAAAACCCGGCAAGAGGAGAAGCAGGCAACCGAGTGAGATTGCGGATCGCGGATTGGTTGCCGATTGAGACTCTCTTTCCTACTTAAGTTCGCCGAGAAATGCCCACAACCCCCGTCATCCAGATTGCCGGCGTTAAAAGCAGGGATGAGGCTCACATGCTTTGCGAGTGCGGGGTCACCCATATCGGCTTCCCGTTGCGGTTGAGCTATCACCGAGAAGATCTGACGGACCGGCAGGTCCGTGAAATTGTCCAAGCGCTCCCTCGGAACGTCGCCAAGGTCCTTATCACCTATCTCCGGCCGCCGGAAGAGATCGCTAAACTGGCTGACTACATCGGGGCCGACACCGTGCAGCTTCACGCGACGCCGACCGCTGAAACTCTAAGACAACTTCGCTCGATTTCGCCGGGCCTACAAATCATACGGAGTCTAATCGTGGGCGCTTCGGACCCGGCCATGTTGGCGTCAGAAGCACTTTCCCAGGCCGATCTCGTCGACTTTTTCCTGACCGACTCGTACGATCCGACAACAGGGGCATCGGGCGCAACCGGGAAGGCCCATGATTGGAAGATCAGCCAATTCCTGTGCAGTCATGTGGGCCGGCCTTTAATCCTCGCCGGGGGGCTCAATCCGAGAAACGTACGGCAAGCGATCCGAGAAGTCGGGCCAGCCGGCGTCGACGCCCACACTGGAGTGGAATCGCCGAACGGGTGTAAAGATCCTCAACTGGTCGAGGCCTTTGTACGCGAAGCCCGGTTGGGCTTTTCAGGGGGATCTTTGGGGAAACGTCTGATCGACCCGATGTCGAAAAGAAGCTCAAAAAAAGCGACCGCGTGGGACGAGGTCTACGCGCTGGTGAGAGAAGTCCCGCGCGGCAGGGTTACAACGTACGGGCAGATCTCAGGGCTGCTCGAAGGACGGCTCTCTGCCCGGGCCGTAGGCTGGGCGATGCACGTTTGTCCTGCGGACGTCCCCTGGCACCGGGTCGTCAATTCCCAGGGCGGCTACTCGGCCGAACGGCTTCCGCACGTCCCCGAAGGGCTTCAGAAAGCCCTGCTGGCCGCCGAAGGCGTCTCCTTCAAAACAGACGGCCATGTCGATTTGAAAGCCTGCAGGTGGCGTAAAAAACAAGGGACAGAAGGGACATGAGGGACAGAAGGGACACAAGGGACCGAGCAGGAAACCGGGCCCACCGGGTCTTTTCTGTCCCCTGTGTCCCTTGTGTCCCTTCTGTCCCTTCTGTCCTTGCTGTCCTTGCTGTCCTTGCTGTCCTTGCTGTCCTTGCTGTCCCTGCCCCCTACCGCCCCGACGTGTCGCGGATGCGCAGGTCTTTGAACCACATGTTCCCCTCGCCGCCGGAGTGAAGTTGAAGCGAGATATAACCGTCAAAGGACTTTGGCTTGGGGTCGGTGAAATCAACCATTTTTACGCCGTTCAGATAGCAAATATACCGATTCCCCTGCACGATCAGCAGGAACTCATTCCAATCGGTCTGGCGGATCAGCCCTTCGAGCTCGGGGGCCGGCCAGACAATCCACTCGCGGCCATCGCCGTAGAGGCCTCCGGTGTGGTTTCCCAGGTGGCGATCGATCTCGAATTGAAGACCCTGGGTCACGGTTGCTGTACCGGGCTTGAAGTCCGAGTGGAAGAAGACGCCGCTGTTCCCGTCAGCGTCGGCCTTGAACTGGAGGTACATTTCGAAGTCCTTGAATTTCTTATCTGTCCGCAGATAGCCGTATTCTTTGGTGATTCCCTGACCGTGGATCGCGCCGTTCTCGACTTGCCACTTCTCTTGCCCGACCTCTACCCAACCGGTCAGATCCTTCCCGTTGAACAGAGAAACCCACTGCTCGTTGGGCAGCCTGGCAGCCGGTGTCTGGGCCAGCAGCGTGCCGGCCGCGAAAAGCAGAAAAAGTACAGTCAGTTTCTTCATCTTCGGTCTCCCTTCTGATTAGTCCAGCCGGCGCAAGCTTTTAGCAGCAAGCGCCTGGTAACAATCGGGCAGGTCAAAACGCTCCAAAACACCGTCCAAAAAGCTGCTCAGGGGCCAGGAGTAGTCCTCTGATTCCGCGATGCTCGCGTAAGAGGCAAGCCCATTCTTTAGCGTCACCTCAACCACGATATCCGAGAGCAAGGCGGCAAAGGTGGCCGGTATTGTACCCCAACCCTTCGCGGCGAGATGAACCCGTGTGCAGCCGTACTTCTTCAGCCATTCAAGGGTGCACAGCAAATCGTAAGTCCGCTGACCGACATAGGGGCGATCGAGCATAATCGAATGGATCGCGTAGAAGTAGTCGTTCCCATAGGGCTGAAGGTAGGTGTCTTCTCCGCACGTGTTCGGCCGCGACTCGCCCGAGCCTCGCAGATCGCACGCGAAGAAGGGAAGTCTGGGCTGCTCGCCGAGCAATTGCCTGACGAGCGGCTCGTTGCGCAGTTCCTGATCGGCCGATTGGTGCGCGGCGTACAGAATGGCCGCCTCTTCTCCCTGCGGAGGGCGAGACAGGTGCGTTTCGTCCGAAAGCCGGTAGACGATCATCTGATTGCGGGGTTCGGTCTCAAGCGCATAGGTCGTGAAGAAGCGCTTGGGATAGCCGCGCTCCCGGATAGGACGGAGAATCCGGTATTCGGGGACCGCGACGGGCCGAGGCATCCGAAGGCTGTCGAAGAGCACCCGTTTGAGCTCGTCGTTCCTCAATGAGCGTCGCTTCCCAGCCAGTTCTCGCGACCTGTCCCGGGTAAACGAGAAGAGTGACCGGGAATCGAGCGCGGCGACCTGGCCCCGAGGAGTGCAGGCCAGTTCTTCGGGCTTTTCCAGAGTCAGGTTCGGCTCTTTTTCGGATTGTGACAGCCGAGTGGCCCGGTTGAACCAGCGATACATCGCTTCCCGGCTTTCCTGACTGTACCCATGGCCAGTCGGCCCTACGGATAGGCCGATGTTCTGGCGGGCCCCGAGCAGTTCGTACAATCGGGTCAGTCTCTGATAGGCCTCTTCCGAGCCCCTGACATCGAAGAAGTCCTTCTCCTTGGCCAGGATGATCACCGGTTTCGGGGCCATGGCAGCCAGGAAGTCCTCGTGGTCGAGGCCCAAGGCGAGAACCTTCGGCGGGCATTGCTCGGTATCAGCCGGAAGCTCGTTCTCAAGATTGCGGCGAAAGGACGTGACGAAACAGCCGATCGCGGCCATGGTCCACCGATCTTCCAGGGGCCACAGCCACGTCGACATCGTGCCGCCGCCCGAATTCCCTGTAATTCCAATATGCCGAGGGTCGACCTCCGGTCGCGTAAGAAGGTAATCAACAGCCCGGATGCCATCCCAGGCGCGCCAAGTCCCGAAGAACTCGCCGACCAGGAACTGCTGGTTACCCGCGAGCAGATGCTCGCGCACTCCGATTCCGTTGCGCGGTTTCGAATCCGGGGTAACGTATTGCAGACGTTCACCCTGGCCGATCGGATCAAAGATGAGAACGACATAACCCTGCCGGGCCAGCCCCTGGGAAAATGCCTGGTATGTGTCTCCGGCCTTGCCCTCATCCGAATGACCGCAACTCCCCACTACTCCAGGCAGCGGGAGATTGCGCCCTTTCGGGATGTACAGGTTGGCAGTCACAAGAAAACCCGGCCGACTCTCGAAGATGACCTTTTCGATCTTGTAAGCATCACGCTCCAGAACCCCGGTCACCTTCGGATTGAGCGGAGTCTTGGCGGGAAGAGGGCCAAAGATCTTCCTGATCCTCTCCCGCACCTCACGGACATAGGCCTCTGCCTGGGACTTCGTCGTGATGGCCTTAAGCTTCCCCTGTCGCTCCTCGTCGAATTCGCGCAATCGCGCCATGAAGTAATCCTGAACAGCGGTCGGGAAGCGGTTGAGGGGCGAGAGTGCCGCCGTGTCTGGTTTTGGCGCTTGAGCCAGGGCTGCGGCATCCCCGGCCGGCCCGGTCCCGAGAAGAGACACCGCCGCCCCGCTCGTCGCCAGCATTTCCCGGCGGGAAATGCCTCGCTTGTTGGTCATTCGTGCCATCGTTTTCCTTTCAACTTATCGTGACGCTCGCGAGAAAACCTTATTTCACCTCAATCTTCCCCAACGGATACCATCCCTCCGCGTCTCGCCCTTCGATCGCCAGCCGAATCGCGGGCTTCTGGAGGCGCGGATCGAGGACCCCAACCGCGATTTCGTAGACGCCGGCGCGAAAATCATGCGGCACGTAAATACTACCGTCCCAGACAGCATCACCCGGGAGCCACTCGCGCAACCGGGCGTCGGTCTTGATCACCCGGCTAATCTGATTAGACTTGAAACGGAGAGCCAGCCAATACTCACGGTAGACGGGGGCAACACCGGCATTAAGCCACCAGCTTTGTATAGAAACCATCTCCCCCGCCCGGACTGTCTTGGGATACTCGAAGCGACGCAACACAAACCGGTATCCCATTTTCTTCTGGAAATTGTCAAACTGCGGCTTCCACTCGGGCGGAATCGCGGAGGACTTGATATTGACGGAAGTGACATGCCAGCGCAGCGCCTGATCAACGATGTAGTCAAGGTCCCAGCCCTGTTCCTTCCAGTGGCCGGGAACCCAGCAGGTCTCCAGAGAGACCGGGCTACGTTTCCAGACCTCCTGTATGCCTGCCCGAACCACCTGCTGCGGATATACATCCAGCATTTCGGGCGGGAAATACGGATCATCGGATTTGGTCCGCATGTCGCCGAGGCAGTCCAGACGCCAGCCTGCTCCCTTGGCGGTGGCATAGGCTAAGGCGCGTTCCTGATCAAAGTTCATCAGCAGCGGAGTCTGGCGAAAAGCGTCGAAGTAGATGTCGATGAGTGCCTGCTGGTGCTGGAAATCGGGCATGTACGGGCTCCAGCCCTCGCCCCAGTAACCGACGGAAGAGACGTCCACGGTGTCGAGGTAGGGGTGGCCATCGTATCTGGCGCCGACGGCGCCGATCAGGCGTCCCCAGTATTTGAGGTACAGAGGATCGGAGAAGTCCGGCTGCCAAACGTCACCGTCGGGGTCTCCGGGCTGGTTGGCGCGGCGAGCGCCGGATTTCTGATACCAATCAGGCAGGGGGTGTTTCTGATCGTAAGGCATCAGCCGAATGGCGAGGGTCTGGCTGTGTTTTCGGGCCTCCTCCAGCGCCGCGTCAAGGATGTCCCAGCGGACAGCGCCGGAGTCGGGCTCGATCGCCGACCAGAACCAGCGGCAGTACGCGATGGAAGTCCGGGGGAAGTCGACTTTGTCACGATTCGCGGTTCGCACGGCAGTCGGTCCTTCTTCGGACCACTTGAGCCCCTCATTGAGCGGCTCGTCGTTGAACCTCTGGAAGGTGGTGATCCCCATGCCCGGGTTGACGAGGACTTCATCAACCGCTTTCGGCCGAACCACGACGCGCTCACGACCGCTTTGCTGAAAGCTGAATCCAACGACCGCAAATCCAATCGCTAAGGCACTAATGAAGACTCGTTTCACTGTATCGCCTCGTTCTCTGTTGGGGATTGCATAAATGCTCACCCCCCTCTCTCCACCCTCACCGGTTCCGATTTCTCCCCTTCGTTGCCTTTCTGGTCAACCGACGAAACCCGGTAATAGATACTGTCCCCTGCTGGAGGGCTCGCGTCGGTAAAGGCGTTCTCAGTCACCAGCTCGGCAATTCTCTCGGTCGTCTCGGGGACCGTCCCCCGATAGATTCTGTACCCCTTCACGTCGTTCGCATCGGGCGGCTGCCACAGCAGCTGCACCTTCCCCTCAGCGAGAAGGCCGACGAGCCCGCCCGGGGGAGGCGGTCCGAAGGTATCTACGGGGGTGATCGTGATTTCCGGGCTTGAGTCACTCAGAACGAGCGGGGCCTCGGTTTGGGCAACCGCCTGTACGCGGTACGTTTTCGGAGTTCCCCACGTAAATTCTCTGTCTTCAAAGCGGGGGATAGAAACCGAGTGCCGTCCATTAACAAGGTACCCGACCACCTTCGCCGGCTGCCCGGCCAAATTCTCCTGAGGCGGATCCCAGGTAACGGTCACGTGGTCAGCCGACGGCGCAGCCTTCAGGTTGGCCGGAGGCTTGGGCGCAGCTTCTGAAGCCGTGGCCGGGGTGTTTGAGAACGGCGAAACTCGCTTTTGCTGGTTGATATAGCGGATGGAGTAGCGGCAGTTTGGCTGAGCAACTGGATCGATGAAGGCAAACAGCCCGGGACTCTCCGGCTTCAGGGTCTCCACTTCGACACGCGCCAGGACGGGCGAACTGTCGTTCCACGCCGTCGCTGTTCCGCACTGCCTGTAGACCCACACAGCTTTTATTTCAGGACCAGGGAGCGGGAACAGAAGCCGTGCAGCTGTCCCCGTTTGGATCAGCTGCAGTTGCTGCGTCGCTTCCGGGAAGATGACCAGCGGGGGCAGAGGCGGCGCCATTTTGGCGCAGGCGGCGAAGGCAACCAGGCAAAGGACCGTCAGGCAGGCACGGCACTGCGAGAAGAAGGAGTCGCGCATCTACAGAATGTAACGAGAAAGATCCTGATTCCTGATGATTTCTCCGAGTTGCTGCTGCACGTACTGCGAGTCGATGACGACTTTCTTCGAGGGCATATTCGAGCCCTCGAAAGACACCTCCTCCAGCAGCGCTTCCATTATGGTGTGCAGACGACGAGCACCGATGTTTTCAGTCGTTTCGTTCACAATTGCGGCAAAATGGGCGATTTCCCGAACGGCGTCCTCGCTGAACTCCAAAGAAATCCCCTCCGTCGCCAACAACGCGGAATACTGCTTCAGCAGGGCGTTGCGCGGCTCGGTAAGGATCCGGACAAAGTCGTCTTCCGACAAGTTGTCCATTTCAACGCGGATGGGAAAACGGCCTTGGAGCTCAGGGATCAGATCCGAGGGTTTGGAAACGTGAAAAGCGCCGGCGGCAATGAAAAGGATATGATCCGTTCGGATCATGCCGTACCTGGTGCTGACAGTCGTGCCCTCAACGATCGGGAGGATGTCGCGCTGAACGCCTTCCCGGCTGACTTCCGGCCCATGCCCGGATTCCCGGCCGGCGATCTTGTCGATCTCGTCCAAAAACACTATCCCGGAGTCCTCGACGCGCTCGACCGCCTCCCGCGCGACCTGCTCCATATCGATCAGCTTTGACTCCTCTTCCATGACCAGGTAGTCAATCGCCTCGTCGACCCGCATCTTTCGCTTCCGTGAGCGTGCTCCGAAGACATTCGGGAAGAAGTCTTTGAAGGTGATGTCCATTTCCTCCATTCCCTGAGAGCTGACGATCTCAA
>RPQK01000265.1 GCA_003819755.1 Acidobacteriota bacterium
AGCGCAGCGCTTTTTGCGGAGCGCGTCGGACGCGTGCCGGAGCGAGACCCATTCGTGCTCGAGGCACGCATCCGACGCGCTCCGCAAAAACGCTGCGCTTGCGGCTCTGTCGGACCTCCGCCCGCACCCCCGTCCCGGTCTGAAGATGTGTATAAAGTGCAGGGCCATGCGGCCATGCCACATGGGGCGCGCTAACTTGATTGTAAGAGGCAGCCAGCAGAGGTCAAGCCATTGCACTCACCGTCTCGAGATACGAGACCGCGGGAAAAAGCCGGACCTACAGTTTCGCCGGCTCTTTCCACTGGACTTGCTCGTAGACGTTCTCGCGCCAGAAGACCAGTTCACCATCGCGTGGCGCCGCGCGTTTGGTCGGCTTCACGGGAGCCGTCACCGTCTGCTCCCCCGTGAATGTGAAATCGACCCTCGAGAACCGGAGTTGGGCGCAGGTCTCACTCATCAGCATTTCCATACACTTCTGCAGCGCCTCTTGCGGGGTTCCGGGCAGAGCAATCACCCGCAGATTCTCCTTGCGGTCGCCGCCGCAGTACGCCAGGGTCCGATGCTTGATCAGCGATTGCCGCAGAGCCTTCGCAAACTCAGCGCGCATCAGGGGTAGCTCGCGCCTTTGGACCGCGGCCAGCTGCCAAGCCACAGATCGAACCACGTCCTTCTCGGACTCCGTCAAAGGGTAGCGCGGCATTTCATTGATGAGGACCGCCCAAGCTTGAAACACCTTCAGTTCCTCTTTGACCCGGTCCTCGCTCCCGCGGTACTTGGCCCCTCGAAACTCGGCGAGCTTCTTGGTCCCTTGCGACACCATCGTCATGTACTGCCCCTTGAGCTCCTCGTAGGTCTGCGGACTTTTTTGGCGCACCGGCTCTTTGACAACCGGCTTCGAGACCGGTTCCGGAGCGGCGGGTATTGTCGTCCGATAGATGATGCCGAGAATCACGAAGAGTCCGACCAGGCAAAGGGCGGGAATCATGATTCGCGAGAAGACCAGGCGCACGGATTTGCTCATCAGTCCCCCTTGTCAGGGACTTAGTCACTCCAAGCCCTCAAAAGTTCCTGAATTCCCGGCGGGTTGACGCAGCCGCAGCATCTGCCAGACGAGGTAGGCCGAGCCGGCCGCGAGAAGGTGCTTCAAAGTATGCCCGCTGATGAATCCCACCACCTGCAAAACCGCTTCATCCAGAGCCTCAAGCAGGCTCGATCCGGCAAACAGGCTCAACGCCAGGATTAGACGTCGGGATTGGGTATAGCGAGTTGGAAACAACCACACGAGCAGAGGAACCAGGATCATCGGAAAAAAACGAATGAAGCCATAGGGCCGCAAGTCCCCTTGCCCGAGCAGTTCCGTCAGTTTCCAATAGAGGACAGAGCCGATACCGAGCCCAATCAATGGCGGGAGGAGTATCAAACCCGTTTTGGGACTTACTCTTTCCGCTATCTGCGAACAGGCGAACGCAACCAGCACAATGCTGATCGGCAACCTGTCCCAAATCAGGCTCTCATTGGATGGGAACAGATGGTAGTACGACGAACCGAGCCCTACCAGGAAGACGCCGGCGAAAAACGCGAAGTATGGCAGGCTCTCCCGCGGGTCGAGGAATAGCGCATTTCGCCGCCGGGGCTGCACCAGTCCGACGACCCCGATGAGACCGACGAGCGTGAAAGGGAGATTCGAAAGGACGTTCAGCGAGTTGGGGACACCAACGAAAATGCGTTTATCCGCAAAAGAATGGTAACCGGTCGCCTGGGGCACGGCCGGGAAGGCAAATGTCGCGGCCAGAGCGATGAGGGTCACCCCGATTACCACGAGAAGGCGGCCATCCGGGTGGAACGCTGATGGCTTAAATTTTGATACATCCCGAGCTTTCATCCACCTTTTCGCCTCCTCTTTTTATAGTGTAGCCGGTTTTCTCCGAGAAGCGGTTCCGGGGCGACGTTCGATACGTTCGATGACCTGTCCTTGACGTCAGGGAACCGGCCGGTTACCATTCCGCCCGAAGGAACTCCTGTCGTCCCGTCGGCGGCTGTAACCCGGAGGGACAAGCTTACCTTGGAGGCGACCATATGGACCGTGAAGAACTGGCACGCGAGATCGCGGGGATGGAATGGTACCATCGCATCGATCTGGGTCAGGGTTTGGTGACTCCGGGCCGAGATTACGACTTCATGTGGAACGCCACCATGCAGTTCATGGATGAGGTAGATTTCGAACGGAAACGTGTCCTTGATATCGGGTGCTGGGATGGGTTGTTTAGTTTCTATGCCGAGCGCCGAGGTGCGAGTGAAGTGGTTGCAACGGACCTCGCTTCACACTCAACCTTTGAACTCGCCGCCGAGGTCTTACAGTCAAAAGTTCGGTTCCAGCAATGCTCGGCTTACCGCCTGCACGAGGCGTTCGCTCCCGAGACCTTCGATATCGTGATTTTCAACGGCGTTCTATACCATCTTATGTATCCCTTGGCGGCGCTCGTCTCGATACAGAGTGTGACGAAGGAGACAGGGACATTGCTCATGGAGTCGGCATTTTACAATGCCGAACACGAACGACCCTTCATCTTTGTATCGTACGGCGAGGACCAGCTCTACCCAGGCGACCCGTCCAGCTGCACTTTTCCGACACCGAAGGCCTTCCGCTATATGTTGAACATGACCTTGTTCGACGTAAAACGGGAGAATCCCTACCATTTCAGCGGAAGGGCGGGACGTATTCTGTTTGAGGCGCAAAAGCGACGCATGACGAAAAACGACAGGTTCTACGAGTACATGTACACGGTCTGATGTCGACCCAAGGGTGAATTGGGGCTCCGGCACAGTTGTGTTGAGAACACGCTCCCCTGCCGTTCCCCTGAATCGTTTCGCGTCGATTCGACCAAGTGCGTAAGGAAGCGTCGCTTGCGGTCCTCCACCCTGATACGCTAACCTTCCAAACGAGTTTGATGTGCCCGGCCCCACGAAATCTCGACAACTGGATCCTACCGATCGCGGCACTCGTCTTATCTGCGGCCGCACTCGTTGTCTTATCCATCTTCAACAGTGCGGCCTTCCCGATTGATGACGCCTTCATCAGCTTCAGATATGCGAGGAACCTTACCGAAGGTTTGGGACTCGTCTTCAACCCCGGAGAGAAGGTCGAAGCGTACTCGAACTTCCTCTGGACGATCTGCATCTCGGCCTTCGGGCAGTTGGGCTTTTCAGAAGTCCTTGCGGCTCGGCTGCTCGGGTTCGCTTCGCTGATCGGTGTCTGCCTCCTGTGCATCCGGCGATTGCGCACTGTCACCGGCTCGTTACTCTCGTCGTTCTTGGTTGCGCTCGTCTTCGTTTCACTACCCACTACCATCTTTCACACACTGAGCGGGATGGAAACGATGCTGAGCGCATTCCTTCTCCTCGCGACCGGGACTGTACTCGAAACGGAAGCCGGATCCCGAACGAAAGGGTTGTCAGCCGGGATTCTCGTCGGCCTTTATTCTCTGAACCGGCCCGAGGGGCTCGCGCTTTTTGGCTGTCTTCTTGCCGGCGCCGCCGCAATTAAGCTAGTGAAAGGCAAGTACGGTCCTCATACTGGCTGGTTCGCGCTCTCATACGGACTCGCCATGCTCCCGTTTTTCGCATGGCGGTTCCTTTATTACGGAACACTGCTACCCAACAGCGTAGTAGCCAAGAGCGGTTTCCTTCATCCCCTGGTCCTCAAGGCAGGGGCAGAATATGCGGCACGGTTTCTCTTCTGGTATGCACCAGTCTTGCTAGTGGCTGCTCACTCGTTCCAAAAAGTGGCTCTTGAGCGACTCGTGGTATTCCGTATTCCTGCCGTCGCAGCCGTCTCCCTGACCGCCATCCTCGGAGGAGTCGGCGACGGTTATCCGTACTCGCGCTACCTCTATCCGCTCTTTCCGTTACTCATTATCTGGGCGACCGAAGGGATGGCCGCGTTGAGATGGAGTCGAGCCGTTAGGGCTGGGGCACTCCTAACCCTGACTCTTCTTCAGACCGGCCTGCTCTACGCGGAGCAAAAGCGGACGGCGCTGATTGCAAACACGCTGACCTCGGTCGACCGCCTGAAGTCGTTCTTCGCGGACGGGCTTCCGACCTCGGGGAATCCCAGCCGACTAACGGAAAAAGGCCTTGGCCATTATCAAGCTGCCGGCTGGCTCGACGAGAACGCAACGCCCAGTCAGCTGCTCGCCACCTACGAAATCGGGATCGTCCCTTATTTCAGCCGGCTAAGAGTGCTTGACCTTTTTGGACTTGCCGACAGACACATCGCACGCAACCCGGGCCTCCCCGGATATCGGGCCGACCTGGAGTATGTGTGGAGTCGAAGGCCGGACTTCGTCATGCTCCGGGTTCCCGGTGATTGCCTCTGCTCGCACTATCCTCTGTTCTTTGACCGGCGCCTGCAGGACGATTTCGACCTCGTCGGCATGTTCCCGTATTGGACGACGGATATCCTGATGTTTCGCCGGCGCGAGGAGCCGAAGGAGATGATCGTCTACGACCTGACAGACCGCAACTCGGCGGTGCCGCAGGTCGAAGGGCCGATCCTTTACCTCGAACGGATCCAACTCCTTACCCCTGAGGAGAAGGAAGGACTGATTGGCGAGATTCGTCAAACCAAGTCTCCGGATGCCATGCGTCGATGGATGCGAACGTGGCGGCGGACGTTTGTACTTCCCGCATCGAGAACCCCGCGCCATGGATCCGCGACTTTCGGTCTGACCCTCCCCCCCAAAACGAGTCTGGTGTTCGGAATTGCGTGTAACGCCAGCCAGGAATCATGGCAGGCGGCAAATGGCCGAACCGGCCGACTGGAGGTCCGGGTCAGGACGGCATCACCCAGTCGATTACCGGAGGTCGTGTTCGAACGGGAATTCGACCAGACCAAGTTGACCGAAGGATGGCAAGACCGTCGGATCGATTTGGCAGACTTCCCGGCCGGGCCGGCCACGGTTTCCTTTACAATCGAGAACCACGGTATTCCCCGTCACCTCGCCTTCGCGGACCCGCGGATCGTTCGGGCGGACTGAGGTAAGCGATGGCCTTCGGGACGGCGATTCCCGCTTATTGACACAAGTGGCACCTCCACTCATAATCTGGAGCCTTATTGCTCGACGCGGTTTGGCACACTGGTTTGTCCTTCGCTCGTTTCATGCCGGGAATTGCGGGTTCTGTCGAGTTTCCAATCAGGGGCGAAGTGCCGGGGGCCTGCGGCGGGGTGTAACTGACGGGCGCGAAGCGCGCTCACTGATATCTCAATCAGCCGGTAATTGAAGGGGTAAGGATGGAGGCCTAATGAGTAAAGCTCTGGTCTGTGGGGCGGGTGGATTCATAGGAAGTCACTTGGTCAAGCGGTTGAAGAGGGAAGGCTACTGGGTGCGAGGGGTAGACATCAAGCATACCGAGTTCGCGCCGTCAGCCGCCGACGAGTTCCTGATCCTCGACCTCCGCGAGAAACCCAATTGTGAAGCGGCGCTGAACGTCGACTTTGACGAGGTCTACCAACTCGCGGCGGACATGGGGGGAATGGGGTTTATCCATTCGGCCGAGTGCGAGATCATGCGCAACAGCGCGCTTATCAACGTCCATATGACGGATACGGCCGCAAGCCGGGGGATAAAGCGCTATTTCTTCTCCTCCTCGGTCTGTGTATACCGGGACATGAAGCACGGGGAACCCGAGATGCCGGAGTCAGGTGCGTACCCGGCTTTGCCGGACAACGAATACGGCTGGGAGAAACTGTACGCGGAACGTATGGCGATGGCGTATGGCAGACGCTCCGGCATGGTCGTCAGGATTGCCCGTTTCCAGAACTGTTATGGGCCTGAGGGAACGTGGCGCGGCGGCCGAGAGAAAGCTCCGGCCGCGATCTCGCGAAAAGTCGCCGAGGTTGAGGATGGCGGGACGATCGAGATCTGGGGAGACGGAAGCGCGGTTCGCTCCTATACCTATGTCGACGATATGGTTGACGGCATCTACCGGCTGATGCACTCAGATCTGCAGGGAGCGGCCAACATCGGTTGTCCCCAGTACGTTACTGTAAACGAGCTGGTGGAAGCCGTCGCCCGGATGGCAGGTAAGAAGATCAATGTTCGCCACGTGCCGGGCCCGGTGGGCGTGCAGTCCCGAAACTTCAGCAACGACAGGATTTACTCGATCGGCTGGCGTTCCAGGTTCTGCCTGGATGACGGGATCGCACTGACGTACCCGTGGGTTGAAGAGCAGGTGAAGAAGGCGAAGGCCGCGGTCTAGCTGAAAGGGACCTTAAGACCGCAAGGACGTCCTTGGTGTCTTTGAGGTCCTTGGGGTCCTTTCCTCCGGCCAGACAAGGTTCAGGACGATATCCCGTCAATCAGCTCCAGATACGCCTTCTCCACCTTTTCCCAACTGAAATTCTCCTTAACATACCGGATGCCCAACCGGCCGAGATCATCATCTTGGGCCGCCAGGACGTAATCGGCCGCTACCCGGAATTCGTCATAACTCGACACCGCGAAGCCTGCCCGACTTCGCTCGACGTGGCCCTTCAACACCGCCGATTCAGACGTCACAATGACCGGGCGTCCAAGCCCCAGAACCTCAAGAACCGATATCGAGAAGCTCTCGTACGGAGACAGAAGGACAAGCGCGCGAGAGCCGAGAATTGCCGTGCGCTTTTCCTGCTCCGAAAGAAAGCCCAGGTATCGGACGGACGCCGATTCTGGAATTTCCGCCTGTTTGTCCCCCGCCAGAACGAGCAACTCGCCCCGCTTCCCTTCCCGCACATACCTGAGGAAGAACCGGAACATGGTGTCAACACCCTTGGCCGGGTCAATTCTGCCCAAATAGAGCAGGTAGGGCTGGCTGATGCGATGTCCCTCAAGAAATTCGCGCACGTCGGAGGGAGCGGGAATCGCTTCATCCCGATCGTCCATTGTGCGAATCCGCATCGAAGCGACCCGCTGCGGTTTCTCCCGCGTGCCAAAAAGCTGGTTGGCGAAAGACTGCTCCTCCGGCGTTAGATAGATCAGAGCACGGGAAAGGCGGAACAGTCTCCGAAAACTTTGCAGATAGATCGGGCGCTCGTCATGCGCAGTCGGAATGAGAATGCTCTTCCCGGCAACTTCCCGGAGTCCCCTCGCGGCAGGGTAGTACAGGTAGGTATAGAATAGGAAAGCCTCGAAGTCATCCCGATGCCGCTTCAGATACGCGATAAGATCAGGACAATAGGGCCCCTGCCAACGGAGCCACAGCCGCTCAAGCCAAAGCGGCGGTCTGACGAAAGCCAAGCGGCGCTGAAGAACCAATCGACTGAGGAGGTTGAAGGCCCGGACCGGCCGCTGCATCTTAACCGGAAAGCGAACCAACCGGATTCCGTCCTCGGTTGTTTCCCCAGGCGGGTAGTAGTTCGACCACGACACATAATCGCGGGCGCAAGAAGTGAGAACGGTAATATCGAGGGATTCGGAAAGGCGGGTCAGAACTTCGCGTGCCAAGGTCTCCCCGCCGACAACATCGGGGCCCCACCGGTGAATGACTGCCGCGACTCTCTTGCGCAAGTCCCCGATGTTAGCGCCTCGCCAAAGCGCAAATCAATCGCCGGTGCGAGCAGTTTTGCCCAGACCAAGTAAATGAAGAAGATCCTCCTGCCCCGCTTTGACAGCATCGGTGACGTGATCCTGCTGCACGGCTTCCTGCAGGCGGTGATCGATAAACAACAGGACCTGTCTTTCACACTGCTTGTGCGGGAACCGGTGCTGCAGCTGAAACCAATGTGCACGCCGGCGCTTGGCTGGCTCTCGACCGCACTTAACCCGTACTCGCAAAAACCGGCTCTCGATCCCGCGGCCGAGCTCGAAAAGTTGGTTGGAAGCGGTGATTGGGACGAGATCTGGTTCACTGCGGTCAGTAGAACCTGGGCGGATATCTTCGTTTCGTATCGTCTCGGCAGCATCACTCAGGTTCATCTGGGCGGCCTCCCTCAGCCTGGACCGCTTCTCGTGAACCTCCTCAAACAGTCCGGAGTGGGAACGGGACCGACCCGATTTGAGACTGTCGCGGTCGAAGGAGGTCATCACGAGCTGAACAACCTGCAACCCCTGCTTGGCTTTGTCCTCAATACTGCAGCTTCGCCGCCGATTCCGAAGCCCGCATTGTCAGTCCCCGAAGCTGCCCTGGCGGAAGCGGACGCCTGGCTGGTCGCCAATCGCTTGGAACCAGGAAGCTTTGTCGTCTGCGTGCCCGCCGGATCGGAAAACGTATCGATCAAGTGCTGGCCGGCCCAAAATTACGCCAGCCTGGTAACCTGGCTTGAGAGGACCAGGGGAATACCGGTGATTCTCGCAGGGCATCACGGAGAGCGGAGCCGGGTTGACAGCGTGAGAGAGGCCGCGGAGCGCCTTGGAGTGGAACCGCGAGTTTGGCTCGGCGCAGGAGGAGATCTGAGCTTCCTGGCGGGCCTCCTTAAACGGAGCCGCCTCTATTTCGGCAACGACACAGGTCCGATGCACCTGGCCGCCGCGCTCCAGGTTCCGGTGGCTGCGGTTTTTGGAGGAGCGGCCTGGCCCCGCTTTCTCCCCGCGGGCAAGGGCGCCGTCGCTGTTCGGCCCATGCCCTGCTTCGGTTGCGATTGGGACTGCTGTTTTGGCAATGCCCCCTGCGTTCAGGAGTTGCCGGTCGAGATGGTGCAAGAGATGTTGGGAGATGTGATCTGTCGCGTCCAAAACCCCAACGACCAGGAGTTGCGAGTCTTCAAAGCTCCCACGTTTGGCCCGGACGCGGAACGCCTCGTCTCTCTCGCCTCGGCTCATTACGGCGCTCTCCAGCGCATTCGCTCGAGGCAACTGGAGGAGACCGAGAGTCGGCTGGCCGAGAGCGAGGTCGACCGCGCGGCGCGCCTGACCGTGATTCAAGAACAGGGTCTTCGCATCGTCCGGATGGACGACGAGATCCGTTTTTTGAACGAGCTCCTGAGGGAGCGGGAAAAGACTCGCTGAGGTAGCCAAAGTGCGGGCACCCGCTGGGAGCGCAGGCGAGACGCCCAATGCTATATACTTTTTCCGAAGTCAATACAACCAGCCGCGGTGAATGGGGCTTTTATCGTGGCCGGACTCTCCAGAGTCCGGCAGCCGGGCTGGGAGCCCGGCGAAAACGATGGTTGCAGCTCGCCG
>RPQK01000266.1 GCA_003819755.1 Acidobacteriota bacterium
CCCAACTGCTTGACGGTATGCCCGTAGTCAGCCAGGCAACCGATCATGCTGTCCTTCACGATCTGCACCTGGTCTTCCCTGCTCAGTTTTAGCCCAGGCTTCGTTGTTTTCATTTGACCAAACGGCGTGCGGATGGAGGAGCGGTTCAAATTCAGCTGAAAGGAGACGGTCAGACCGTATCCCTCCAGATAGGCGCCTTTCGGTACCGCCGACAGCGCGAAAGGCGTTTTGAAATTCTGCTTGATCACTTCTTCAATGATCTGCTCGAAGATCTGAGTCTCTCGTTTAATCAGCGTCAAATTATACCCTTGTTGGGCAGCCGAGTGCGCGGACAACGTAAAAAGAAGCAGGGCGACCGGGCAAATTGTGCGGTAAGACATCGTGTCCTCCATCGTCACTGGCAACCAGTGCCGCTACTTCGTCAACAAAGTCTTCAGATACTGGTTGTTCTCTTCCAGGTTGTCCGTGTACTTCTCCTCGAGGGAGACGAGGTAGTTGTAGACTTCCCGCATGTCTTCCCTGCGCTGGAGATCGACGTCTTCCTTCAAGTGGACCAGTGCTAGGCCGATCATGCGCCTGTCTTCAGCCTGGTTGACGAGAATCATGTCCTGGATCATCTCGGCCAACTGTCGCTCCGAGACAAGCACCTTTCGGTCGCCGTACCCCAGCGTCTGAAAAATCGAGACCAGGCCGACAAGGATCAGGAAACCCGCCGCAACCTTGGTCAGGGCCGGCCACACTTGAGCGTGTCGGATCCAGCCGAAACGGCTGAAACGATGGGCGCTTGGCTCCGATACAGCTTTTGAATCGGCCTTCGAATCGGCTTTCGAGTCATCAACGTACCAGCTCTGAAGCAGCTCGCGGGTCTGCAGCAGTTCGCCATAATCGCCGCTGCAATCGGAACAAGCATCGAGGTGTTGAAAGAACTGAAAGCAGGTTCGCGAGCTAAGTTCCTCGCCATACAGAATGTCGAGCATCAATTCTCGACTTTCGTCGCAATTCATATGCGTTTCTCCATGAGCCTCTTCAGTGTCTTCAAGCCGAGGTACATGCGCGACTTCACGGTCGACAGCGGGATGTTCATGATCTCTGAGATCTCGTGGAACTTCAGATCCTGATACTCTTTCATCAGAATCACGACCCGCTGCTCCTCGGGCAGCGCACCAAAGGCCGCCCGCAAAGCGGACGCCCTTTCCTTCTCGGCCAGGTTCTGCTCTGGAGTGGTTGAATCATCGACAATTTCGATCGCTTCGGACTCGTTCGTGTCATCGAGAGCGACGTGATTGATGTGACGATGGCGCCGGAAACGCATCCGGCATTCGTTCAGGGCAATCTTGTAGAGCCATGATGAAAACCGGGAAGGGTCCGTCAACCGGTCCAGGTTCTGATAGGCTTTCGTAAAAGTGTCCTGCGTCAGATCCCTAGCCTCCTCAACGTTACCCACATAACGACAGACGAACGTAAAGATCTTCCGCTGCCAGCGCTGGGTCAACTCACCAAAACAGGCCCCGTCTCCACCGAGAGCGAGTGCCAAGAGTTGCTCGTCGCTTTGATTCATTCCACTCCCCGATCTTTCAGGATGCTTCTTCAACGGGAAAAGTCTAATCAAATAGCGGCCAAACTCGCAACTTGCACGTTTCGCGGTTGGCCTTCCTCTTCTTCGACGGCCGCCCAAACCATCCGGGTACCAGAAGTCACGACCGCAGTTTGACTTTTAGTCTCAACTTAACTGGACTTTCGAGCTCCTCGGACGACCCCATTTTATCTAAAGATTTGAATCCATATGACTTAGCCCATACCTCATGATCGGCATTCGACTTGCATGCTATCTCGGTGGCCGCACTACATGGGCAACCGGCCGCCGGGTGGCACTTTGAAGAAAGGACTGGGCATTCGCGGAGACGGAAGGGGAAACCGGCACGCGACCCAAGCCACCCGGCTGTCGGGATATCAAAGAAAACGCGGCGATGTCAGTCTGCTGTAGAGGTCTCAACCGACGCTTTAAACACGCCGGGCCCTCGGCTCCGAGGCCACACGGCTTCCAGCCGCGATTAGCTCTTCCCCATCGTCGGAGCGCACGGCACCCCAATCTCTTCCATCAGCTCTTCGTCGTCAACCGGCGGCGTCGCCGTTCCATGGCCGCCTCGTATCGGCGCAGCTCCTCCGGTGTCTCGGGCTTGACTGGCGGGACTTCGGTCGGCCGATCGTCTTCGCCGAGCGCAACAAACGTCAGAAACGCGTCACTCGTCTTCATCCGCTGTCCCGTCAACGGGTCCTCGGAAAAGACGTGAACCTCGACCTCCATTGATGTGCGAAAGCTCCGGGTCAGAAAAGCATCGAGCAGAATCAGCTGACCGACTTTGACCGGGCTGAGGAAGCGGACGGAATCGACGGAAACGGTAACGACCGGTTTGCGGCAGTGTCGCCATGCTGCAACTGCCGCAGCCATATCCATCAGGTGCATGACTTTTCCACCGAGGATGAATCCGTAAGCGTTCGCGTCATTCGGCAAAACGACTTCTGTCATTGTGGTTCGTGATTCTGCCACCGCCTTGGGTTCCATCGATTTGCACCCTCCCCCGCTGATTTTTTCCGAATCCTTTGCAGACTCTGGAGCCGCAATTGCATCTCTATACGGTGTAAGGAGACGAGTATGAGCAGTTTCGCGGTGTTCACTCTTCTATTGTCGATCACAGCTTTCTACGTATTCTTGTCCATTTACATCCTGATGTATTTTATCAGCAACCATTTCCTCGGTTTTCAGACCGTCAAGGCCTGGGTGCGAAAACAGGGGCCCCGCCGAGACGAACGGCCGGAACGGTAGACGACAGACGTTTGTGCTAAGGTCTTGACTGCCATGCAAGCGAGCCCTCTTTTTCAGGTCGCGGTCGTCACGATGGGCATCCTGGTAATCGCCCAGGGCCTGGTCGTGTTCGTTATTTTCACGCGCTTTTCCAAACAGCTGCAGGAGCTGAGACCCCGCCTGGCGGCACTCCTGCTGCAGGCAAACGCAGCCAGCACGTCTCTTAAACAACTCGTCTCCCACACTGACGGTCTCTACGAGAAACTGGCCACTCTCCAGAACCGGGCCCCGGAACTTGCCCGGCAGGTGGCTGAATGGATCGAACAGAACGACCGCACCATAGGTGAAGCGTTACAGCGGGCGCGCCTCGGACTGCGCCGGTTTGACGTCCTGGCAGACGAGGCTTTGACCGGTTTCTCCCGCCAGACTTTCAGAGTTCATCGGGCCGTTGTGCATCCAGCTCTCCGGATCTCCGAACTGCTGCAATCTGCGGCAGGTTTGATGGGAAAACTGAGGCACCACAAGTCACCCGCCAGCTACTCTTCGGACCAGGAAATCTTCATCTAGCTCGAGAGAAACTCCGGAAAGAATCGAGTCAGTCCGGGAACTTTTCCCCGGTCGAGTGGCCGCTCAATCCATTGACTTGGAGACAACCAGGCTTAGCCGGCGTAGAGTAACGCTCAAAACTTCGATCGAAACGGCGCCGTAATCGGACAGGCGAACCACCCCAGGCGCAGGGTTCAGAAAATAGCGAACCAGTGCCTCGTCGAGCATCCCACAGATTTCCGCGCATTCATTCAAGTAGTCCGAGAACAATGGGCACTCAGTCCCTTGTTCTACCCCGACTCTGCATTCATACCGACTCACGTGTCCTTCGGCGAAGAAATCGTGCACAGTCGCGTATAACTGCTCGGAGGAACGGGCGAGTTCGTCCGCCAGCTGCTTGCGCTTGAGCGACGGGCAATCGGGTGACAGACCGCGGCCCTCTTTGACCAGCGTTCGGATCTCCTCGGACAGCTCAAAGACGCGCGCAATTCTGCTCGCTACTTTTTCCGGCTTTGGCATTGAGAGAAAAAGGTCTTCCCGCAAAGCATTGAAGTAGATGAACCGAAAATTGTGACGAATCAGTTGTTCGAAATCCTGTTCAGAGACCGGCCCCTGGTGTCGAAGACCAGCCTGCAGGATTGGTGCAACATCAACCTGGTCCCAAAATCTGTCCTTGCGACTCACACCGCCCCCGGACAGACTGACAGCAGAGAGCAGGAAAACAACGAAGACAACAAGGTGGGACGGGCGCCGTCTCTTGCAGGATCTAACCTGTTTCTTGGCTGGTGCCGCTTTCATTCCCCCCTCCTTTCGACTGCTCTGGGTGGGAGAACTCCCGGCGAGCTTTTCTCGCGGCCGGGCTACTCCGTCTGGCGACTGCGGATGATACCATAAAGACCGAACGAGGCAACCCATGAATAAACTGAGCGCAGTGAAATATCGAAATCTGGATGAAGCGAGAGAGGTGTTGGCGCGCGCATCGGATCAGGAGACAATTGCCATCCTCGATGACGACGGGGAGGAACCCCAGGGCCTGCTTGCGGTTATCCCCGAGGACCGGGTCGCCGACGAGATATTCGTTAAACTCTTTAATGAGAAGAAAGGCGCCGTTGTTCGGGTTGAGAAGATCCAGTATTCCGGGTATGGTCCTCCGGCCCAGGAAACGGACTATATGGGTTTCGTGAGCCAGAAAACGGCATATGTCCTCGAGGGTTGCCGAGTGCCGATTGAAATCACCGGCTGCCCTCTGGGCGCCGTCGACATTCACCACCTGGAGGCTATGGTCATTGACGGGGAGCACCCGCTCGAGCGGAACATACTCGCCTCTAAGCTTGGCCTGCCTCCCGACTGGGATTTCGAACTGCTCTTCGACCTTCTGTGCCAGGGGTCGGCTACGGCCGAGGAAGTCGATCAATTCATCCACCTAAGCGTTCACTAAGGACTCCTCGTTTGCCCCGACAAACGCCACTCACCGTACCACCTCCTGGCACCTGACGCGGACCCACCAAGAGGTTGCCACCTTAAGGCCCGCTCTGTATAATGACCGCTTTACCAAAAAACAGAACACGCAGTCGTCAGATTCTGAAAATCTTTAGTTAAAAGCGAGAAGGAGGACATTTTCATGTCGTACAAATGGGTCTACTTGTTTGAGGAGTTGGATCAAGCCGAGCAGAAAGTCGGCCCGGGCAGTTGGGACAGGGTCAAAG
The DNA here is from genome assembly GCA_003819755.1 of Acidobacteriota bacterium. GTDB lineage: Bacteria > Acidobacteriota > UBA6911 > RPQK01 > RPQK01 > RPQK01. The sequence goes on from RPQK01000266.1 coordinate 5,056, forward strand.
CGCTGCTCGGAGGAAAAGGAGCAAACCTGGCCGAGATGACTCGCATCGGACTCCCGGTGCCCCCGGGATTCACCGTTACGACCGAAGCCTGTAACGCTTATTCGAAGGCCGGTGAGGTGTTCCCAGAAGGCATGTGGGAACAGGAACTGGAGTCGATGAAAAAGGTCGAGAGCAAGACCGGGAAGAAGTTCGGCGACCCGAACAACCCGCTTCTCGTCTCCTGCCGTTCCGGCGCCAAGTTTTCGATGCCCGGCATGATGGACACCGTGCTCAACCTCGGCCTCAACGACGCGAGCGTGCAGGGCATGATCAAGTTGACCGGCGACGAGAGGTTCGTTTACGACTCCTACCGCCGCCTGATCCAGATGTTCGGCTGCGTCGTTCTTAACATCGCGGACGAACCGTTTGAAGAAGAACTGGATGCAGTCAAGCACAGGCGAGGCGTCAAGTCAGACACCGAGCTGACGGCAGCGGACTGGAAAGAGCTTTGCGGCGTCTTCAAGCAAATCGTCAAGAAGGATAAAGGCTTCGATTTTCCTCAGGACCCGTACGAACAGCTAAAACTCGCCACGGAAGCGGTTTTCAGAAGCTGGAACGGAAAGCGCGCGGTCGATTACCGAAACGCCGCCGCAATTCCGCACGACCTTGGCACGGCCGTCAACATCCAGACCATGGTTTTCGGAAACATGGGTGACGACTCCGGGACCGGCGTCACTTTCACCCGCAACCCGGCAACCGGCGAAAGAATACTCTACGGTGACTACCTGCTGAACGCCCAGGGCGAGGACGTCGTCGCCGGAATCCGAAATACGAAGAAGATCGCTGACCTCGGGAATGATCTGCCCGCCGCTTTCGCTCAGTTCCAGGACATCTGCAAAAAGCTGGAGCTCCACTACAAGGAAATGCAGGACGTGGAGTTCACGATTGAGCGGCAGAAGCTTTATATGTTGCAGACCCGCGACGGCAAGCGCACGTCCAAAGCTGCCGTGAAGATCGCTGTCGACATGGCGAACGAGGGGCTGATCACGAAGAAAGAAGCCGTGATGCGCGTGAAGCCCGCCGACGTCGACACGTTGCTACACCCCGGCTTTGACCCTGACGCCAAGAAAGCGGCCGCCAAGGAAGGCCGACTTTTGGCTAAGGGTGTCAACGCCTCGCCAGGCGCCGCTGTTGGCGTGGCCGCTTTCGACGCGGACATCGCTGAAGAGTGGGGCAAGGCAGGCAAGGCCGTCATCATGGTCCGGCCCTTTACGAAGCCGGATGACGTGCACGGGATGCTGGCCGCGAAAGGCATTCTGACGAGTGAAGGTGGAGCAACCAGCCACGCCGCCGTCGTTGCCCGCCAGTTTGGTGTCCCCTGCATCGTCGGCGCCAGCGATGTCAAAATCGATCTGAAGACCCGGCAGTTTACCGCCCACGGCGTAGTTGTGAAGGAAGGGGACTGGATTTCGATTGACGGTGCCACCGGCGAAGCCATCGCAGGCCAGATTCCGACCGTGCACCCGAAGTTCGAGGAGCAGACCGACCTCATCACCCTGCTCTGCTGGGCGGACGAGTTCCGTCGTCTCCAGGTCTGGGCGAACGCGGACTACCCGGACGATGCCAAGCGAGCTCGGGGCTTCGGCGCCCAGGGCATCGGCTTGTGCCGCACTGAGCACATGTTCTTCGAAGAGGTGAGACTGCCCATCGTTCAGCGGATGATCCTGGCCGAAAACGAAGAGACCCGCGATCAGGCGCTGTCCGAGCTGCTGCCTTTCCAGAGAAGCGACTTCGAAGGTATTTTCAAGGCGATGGACGGGCTGCCGGTCATCATCCGGTTGATCGATCCGCCGCTGCATGAGTTCCTGCCTCATCACCAGGATCTGCTCGAGAAAGTGATTACCAAGCGGGTCAAGGGTGAAACCGAGGGCCTGGCCGAAGACGAGAAGCTCCTGAAGGCGGTCGAATCTATGCACGAGAGCAACCCGATGATGGGTATGCGCGGCATCCGTTTGAGCATCGTCATGCCCGGCATCGTGAAGATGCAGGTCCGGGCGATCTTCGAGGCAGCATGCAATATGGCAAACCAGGGTGTGGTCGTGAAGCCCGAGGTCATGATCCCGCTCACCGGCCACGTGAACGAACTGAAGATCATCCAGCCTCAACTCGAGGAAGTCGCCAAGGCTGTCATGGCCGAAAAGAACGTGCACGTGGATTACAAGTTCGGGACAATGATCGAGATCCCGCGTGCGGCTGTGACCGCCGATGAGATCGCCGGTCTTGCCGAGTTCTTCTCGTTCGGAACCAACGATCTGACCCAGATGACTTTCGGCTACTCTCGTGACGACGCCGAAGCAAGATTCCTGCTCGACTACGTCGAGAAGGGAATTCTGCCGAAGAATCCCTTCCAGACGCTGGACCAGGAAGGTGTCGGCCAGTTGATGAAGATGGCCGTCGAGAAGGGACGCGGGGCGCGCCCCGACCTCGAGGTCGGAATCTGCGGCGAGCACGGCGGAGACCCGGCCTCCATCGAGTTCTGCCACAAGATCAATCAGAACTACGTGAGCTGCTCACCGTTCCGCGTCCCGGTCGCCCGACTTGCGGCGGCCCAGGCGGCAATAAAGAACAGCTAGTCACGGATCGCATCACTCCAAAAAAGGGCGGCTCATGGCCGCCCTTTTTTTTCGCTGCGCACTGCGCACTACGCAGTGATCCTCACCGACCGCCTTTTTCCCCCGAATGCTCAGGACCTTTGCCCGGCTGGCCACCCAGCGCATCTTCATCGGTGTGGGGAGTGCGATCGCCGATCGGTTCAACCTGGTCAAGTTTGTCGAGTTGTCCGGTCCTCAGAAGTTCCGCCAGCCACTCGCAGCGGCATTCGCCTTGGCCGGCTCTTGACTGGGTGATCGTCCTGTCCTCGATAATCTTGACCGCAAAACGCTTCTTCAGAATGCTGGACAGCGGTTTCCAGCCCGGGTGGACCGGGTTGAGCGCAATGTGTGTACAGCCGTGGGCGGATAGCCAGTCGGCAAGCGCCTGATGCTCTGCAGGATCGTTTCCAAATGCCCGTTGCTCGCTGTCTCTGCTCTCGCTCAACAGACACAGCCTGACGGCCTGTTCGCCGACCTCCAGCCCGCACCAGCAGTTCTTCTTGGCTTCCATGCTGTCGCCCTCCCGAGGTGGATTGATTTCGCTGTTCGGCCTTTACCGCAGTATATGCAAAAGACAGGGCTGTTTCATCCGCGGGCCGCGCTATAGTGAATTTCATGGAACGACTATTCATTTCGACGGGGGCCCTTTTCGGCTTTCTGGCCGTTGCCGGTGGTGCATTCGGCAGCCATGCGCTCAAGAACCGACTCTCGCCCGACATGCTCCAGGTGTTCGAGGTCGGCGTTCGCTATCAGATGTATCACGCGCTCGCGCTGGTACTGACCGGATTCATCCTCACACGCTTTCAGAGCCCGGCCCTCACATGGGCGGGGGCATTTTTCATTGCTGGTGTCCTTATCTTCTCGGGCACGCTCTACATTCTCACCCTGACAGGTCTTCGCTGGCTCGGCGCGATCACGCCGATGGGGGGGACGGCGCTGCTGATTGGATGGCTCTGCCTGGCGTGGGGCGCCTGGTCGGCTGGGCAAAGGTAGGGTGACCTGCGAGGGGCGAGGTTTCACGCCCCTTTGCCCCTCTGCTCAACTACCCTTGGAGGTTGGAGAGTCTCTCCAATACCTTTGCCACACCCTGTGTCCCCTCCGAGCCTTGCCCTGCGGCCTGGGCTGCGGACATCAGTTGGTGCACGAGGCTGGCTGCCGGAAGGCAGCTAGGAGTCAGGTCAGCAGCCTGGAGAACCAGTCGCAGGTCCTTTTGCATCAGGTCTATCATGAAGCCGGGATTGAAGTCGCGATTGACGATTCGGGGGCCGAGATTGGCCAGTTGCCAGCTACCGGCCGCACCCCCTTGCACCGCCTGAATCATGGTCATTGGGTCCAAGTCGTTCTTGCGGGCAAACAAGAGGGCCTCCGACACCGCCAGCAGGTTGATCGAGACGAGGATCTGGTTGCACAACTTGGTCAGTTGACCGTTGCCGACCGCTCCGCAGTATGTGATCGTCTTTCCCA
>RPQK01000267.1 GCA_003819755.1 Acidobacteriota bacterium
CCTGCACGGCCGCGAGATTGGCGCGTGCCTGTTCCAGTGTGACTCCCGCCTTGAGCCGGCCAATTCCGATGTACCAGGTTGCCGCTCGGAATTGTGCAATCTGGTGGCTCATCGTTCCAGGGAACCAAAGGTCCACGCTGCGATCGGGGAACAGGAAGCCAGCCGGCATTACGCCGATGACGGGGAAAGAAGCGCTGCCTATACGCACCGTCTTGCTCAGGACGTTCGGATCCGCGTCAAACCGCCGACGCCAGTAGCGATCACTGATCAAGACCGCCAAGGGCCCCCCAGCTTGATGCTCGCTCGGAGCGAAGCCGCGGCCCCGTGCCGGAGCCACGCCCCAGACCTCGAGAAATCGCGGCGCCACGAAGGCGCGCCTGACCTTCTCCGGAAGATCGCCGGAGGTTTCTGACGCGTCCTCCACGCCATAGCCGGTGATGGCCTCGAAGGTCGTGTTCAGACGGTTCCAGTCCTCCAAACGGATAGGCGCGATGTTGGTTTCAGCCGTCGTTTCCTGCACTTGAATCAGCCGCATGAGACGGTCTGCGTTCGGGAAGGGCAACGGCCGCAAGAGAACCGCGTCGAGTGCGGAAAACACGGCGCTGTTGGCGCCAATGCCGAGCGCCAAGGTGAGAACGGTTGTGGCAGTGAAACCGGGACTCCGCGAAAGCGTCCGGACGGCATACTTGACATTGCGGAAAAGGGCTTCGGCCCAGAGTGCGATATCCACATCGCGCGTGCGTTCGCGCTGAACCGTAAGGTTGCCAAATTGCAGCCGGGCCCGCCTGGCCGCTTCTTCCTCGCTCATCCCGTCAGCACGCAGTTGGTCAGTGCGTTCGGCGATGTGGAAGGAGAGCTCGCGATCGATCTCGTTGCGGACACGGTCGGGGCGAAAGGTATTCCGCAGTCGTTGAAGCCAAGACATGAGTTCCTCTCTCGCTCACGTAAACCTGAGCACGCGCCCGACGCCCTCGGTGAGCCTCGCCCAGCTCTCCTCTTCCAGGGCGAGCTGTTTGCGGCCCTTGGGTGTAATCGAGTAGAAGCGAGCTTCCCGATTCTTTTCGGTGATGCCCCATTCAGCCCGTATAAAGCCCTGCTGCTCCATGCGGTGAAGCGCCGGGTACAAGGAGCCCTCTTCGAGACGCAGAAGGTCTTCCGAAACACGATGAATATGCGCGCTGATCGCATATCCATGCATCCGCTTGCTCGTGGCCAGGGTCCTGAGCACCAACAGAGCCAGGGTTCCTTGGAGAATGTCGTTCTTTCGTTCGCTCATCCAACACCTATCTAGCTATGCCTAGGCAGCTATGCTATCCATACCGGGCGGGTCTGTCAAGTGTCCCGATTTCCTCCTGGGACGCAGCAGATAATTAAGACGATTCCGTATCTCGGATTAAAATAATCCAACCACCAGAGAGGTTTCATGCCTGCCAGGGATATCAAGCGGATGCCGTTTCTCTCCGCTCTTAGCCAGTATCGGAAGCAGGCTGAAGGACTGCTTGAGGGTTGGCGATCAGGCGATCCTGAAACCATCCGGGTCTTTCACGAAAAGCATTCGCCTTATCACGGAGCGCGACAGGCGCTTGTTAAGGCTCAACGGACGCTGGCAGCCGTTGACCAACTGCCCCTGCAGATGGAACCGGCCAATCGAGCGACAGTGTTGGCAGCGGCCCAGGTGAAAGCCCACCACCGCATTTCCTATGCCGACGCTTTTGCCGTCGTTACGGCTCAGGAACACGAGGGCTGTGCTCGTGACCTGAGATCCGGAGTTTGAGACCCTGCAAGAATCGAACGTCGTCAGTTTGGAATGGTTGCCTGGTCCCTGGTGAACACGGGGCATCAATCAAACATCGGGCGTCGTGAAACGTGCTTTGCGACACCGGGCATCCGGCTCGAAACCTCCAAGCGGTCCATCATCTCACGCGCACAAGCATTTTCTCCTGGCTCTCTATCAGAGGGTTCACCCCAACGCAGTGTGTCAGTTTTTGTGACACTCTTTTCGTCGCACATGACCGATATCAGCCCTTCTCGTTGTAATTCCTGTAATCATTGGAAATGACGTCAAAGCCGCGCAAGCGGGGTGTTTCAGCCCCAAGCCCAGGCAGGACGCGGGTCGGGGCCTTTCGGCCCCAACCTGCTTTGGGAGCAGGGAGTCGGGGGTTCAAATCCCTCTGCCCCGACCAATAAACCATTCTATATCAATACTTAGTCTCTTGGGGGCAGACCTGCCTCGAACGCTGTAATTCTAGCGGTCAACCTTTGGCAGCTCTCATTTAGAGCCGAGACCCAGCTGTAGCAGCGGCCACGACCTTCTGCTCCGGCGACCTTTCACTGCGCGGCCGGGGAAGGATTTCGGCTGGTCGAGACAGAGATCATCGCTCCCTGTGACTTCTGAAGGAGGCCAAGAACAGCCGCCTGTGCTCCGCCCCGAAAGCGCAGGTTCAGGGTTCCTCGAAAGTCTCCTGGATGGCTCTTGAAATATTCCTCGAAAAGCTCCGGTTCATTCACGAATCGGGCCAGTTGCTGTCGGGGCGCCAAGGTCAAGATACGCGTCGCGACTGAAGCTCCCGCCTGATCCAGGAGGACGACATCTGCAACGGCGGGTTGCGAACTCGGATTGTAGAGTGCCATCCCGGCATTCTCCGTTCCATCACGGCTCACGTAGATCTGATGTTGAGCAGCGATTGGCGCGCTTTCGACTGAGACGTAGTTGCCCAAGAGGTCGAAGACTTCCGTCCCGTCGAGAACGGATTCAAGGCCTCGGCTGGAAGTGACTATAACCGCACCTGTAGTCAAAGGGCCTGTGCCGTCCGTCTGAAAATCCAGGGTCCCCCAGGCCGGCAAAGAATAAGGCAACGTCGATCTCTGCTGCTTGTTGATCTCGATAGTTACCGGCTCCCCGTTGCTCTTCAAGAAGTGTATCTGGCCCGAATCCGCTTGGTTTGAGTTGTTCCTCAGCACTATCCGAGTTCGACAGCGATAGGTTTGAACGGTGCCGTCTGCAAACTGGGGGAACACCAGGACGACTGCCGCAGACCCGACTGCGCCGGACGTGCCGGGAGTCGTTGGGGTGTACGCGTTCGGGCTCGTTGCCATCGCGATGAGGGCGCTCGTCCCCGATTTCTGAATCATCCCCATTGTGGCAACCGTGCCGCCACTGCGAACGACAACGTTCAGCGTGCCCGAGAAGTTCGCCGGGTCCGTGTCAAAGTAGTTCTTGAAGAGATCGGCTTCGTCCACAAAACGGGCCAGATGATGCCGGCCAGCTATTCGAATTTCTTTGGTGGCCTTAACTGTGCCGGCTTGATCAAGAAGCGTCAGATCGAGAACTGCTTCGACGTGCATATTGTTGTAAACCGCCAACCCGGTATTCTCGCCCGAATTCCGGGCGACATAGATTTGATGCGAGCTCCTGACCGGGCAGTCGGCCACCGAAACGTAGTTTCCGAGTATCTCGAAGACTTCTGTCCCTTCGACATTCGACCGGTTGCCTTTCGAAGACTCGACCTGTATTGCCCCGGCAAGAAGCTCCCCGGTACCGTCAGTCTGGATGTCTTTGGAACCCCAGCCGGGCAGGTTCCAATCAACTGCCGCCTTCGCACTGCCCTGTATCTGAAACGCGGCTGGGAGTCCCTGGTCATTCGTCAGGCCAATCTGTCCAGTGTCTGGTGTCGGACCGTTGTTACGCAGAACGATCCTGGTGCGGTTCTTAAGGGCCCCCATCTGGCCCGTAACGAAATGAGCGAAGACAGGAGGGTTGTGTTCAGTGCTTCGCCAGATGGCCCCGCCGTCGCCGGCCGCAAACACCTCTCCGGTGGGCAGACCGGCCAGGCTGACCAACGATCCCGGAATCTGATCCGCAATCGTGCTCCATTTATCGCCGTCATAATGTAAGACGATGCTGTTTCCGACGGTCTTTCCCCCTACTGCATACACATCGTTCCCCGCTCTTCCCCAGACTGCCTGGAGCCATGAAGTCGTACCGCTCGTCATCTGGCTCCACTTGGTCCCGTCGTAATGGAGAATCAACCCGTCGCCACCGACGGCGAACACGTCGCTGCCGGACGAGCCCCAGATTCCAAAAAGATAGCCATTTACTGGGGTCTGCATCCGGCTCCACGAAATCCCGTCAAAATGCAGGACCGTATACACGCCGACGGCAAAGACATCTTTACTGGACGCTCCCCAGACCATGCTGACGTCCGTCGGGTGACCCGGATCCAGGTCCGGAGGAAGAGCCATCGGGCTCCAGGCAGTCCCATCGAAGTGGAGAGCGACCGGCGATCCATACCCTCCGCCGACCACAAAAACCTCGTTCGGGGAACTGGCCCAAACGCCCCTTAACGGCTTATTGGTACCGCTCCCGATCGGGAACCAGCCGGCCCCTTGGTCGCGCAGAATCGTGCCGTCGCTCCCGACCGCAAAGAACTCGCTCCGAGAGGCAGCGCAAACCGATTTTAGATCCGTCGTCGCGGGTGTGGACTCACGTCGCCACTGCCTTCCATCGTGACGCAGGATCGTCCCTGATTCCCCGGCAGCTAGCAAATTTCCCGAAGGAGTCGCTCCCATCGACGCCAGGTTCTGGTGTGTGAGCCCGCTCCTGATGAGACTCCAAGACAGGCCATTCCAATGAAGAATGGTTCCCGCATCGCCGACGGCGTAAACATCGTCCGCTCTACTACCCCAGACCCCGTTGAGAGGCTTCGAAGTCGGGGCTGTCATCACGGTCCAGGTGCTCCCGTCGTAGTGTCTGATCTGGGAACCAACAAAGGAACCCACGACGAAAACGTCGGTCATCGAGCTCGCCCAAACCGCCTTCCCGCCCCTGTCCGCCAGGACCTCAAACACCAGTTTTCCATCGCCGGCGTTCTTGCCCCGGACCACGGCGTAATCCCCGACCGCGAAGATCTCATAGAAGGACCGAACCCATACGCCTTCCAGCGTCATCTTGGTGCCCATATCGATGGGGCTCGGATCAATGCTGAAAGCAGGGCCGTATCCGACTCCTCCCGCGCCTACAGAAAGGAGCATATCCGTGCTGTTCGGTGAACCCGCGACCGCGTTCAGGTTAGGCCGGCCGGCCCCTCCTACTGGGTTCCAGCTCACCTGGCCTCCCCACCACCTGTCTCCGGTCGTAATGGTGTCGTCCCAACAGGCGATTGTGCCTTCATTCCCAACAACTATGACGCGGTTATGGTACGGCGTGCACCACACGTCATTGAAAGTGACCGTTCGGAAGAAGTCAGTGTTGACCGTGGGGATCGACTCCCAGGCGTGGCCCGTGTAACGAAGGACAGTCCCCTTCTCGCCGACGGCAAAAACCCTCGGCGGCGTCCCGGCGACACCATGTACACCGTACAGGTTGTTCTTTGTGCCGCTTTCCATTCGGATCCAAGTGGTGCCGTCGTAATGCAAAATGAGGCCGTTATCGCCTACCACGTAGATATCCGTTGAAGACGATCCCCAGATGTCGTTCAGGTCGCTCCACGGTTGGTTGTCCCATTCCCAGGAGCCGCTCGCAAGAGCATTAGAAGCAACGAAGATCATGAGTGATAGGACCGCCTCAATCCGAACGCGCTTGAAGGAACTCGTGAAAATCAGCGCCATAGGTTCGTACATGCCTTCCTCCCCCACCTTCCGGTACCCGAGGCCTCATGGAACCCGGTATTTAAGGCCATACGTGATAACCGAACCCGACCAGGAAGTGAAATTACGAGAGGCGGCTTGAGAAGTCAAGACACACAGGGGCGGTCAGGCAGGCTTATTCCAAACACGGAGAGCCGGTCAGCGGCGGTCTCGCCAGTGCGGCGGGCGACGCTGGATGCGACCGATGCCTCCAACATCGCACATAGGTGGCACTACCCCCCCGACACCTACTTGGGGGAGGGCCGTCTCTACGGTATGGGGCTGGATATTGAGATGAAGGGAATTACGTTTATGTGTCGGTCGTGGACACTAGGGTTCAGGGCAGTGATCCAGCGGTCGTCGGGAGTCTTCTCCTGGTTCCGCCGCTGTTTTTCCTGTCATTTTGCTGTGACCAACGCTGGTAGTTTAGACGAGCAGCGCAACTGGCCACCACTCCATCTTTAGTGAATGCTCGCCTAGGGAAGGCGGGTTACCGGCAAGGTCGCGAAGTCATCCCGCGTGACCAGAATAACTGCTGCAGCGAAGTCCTGGTCGCCAGCACCCGTAATCGTCCCTGAAAACGCGGACAGGTTGGGAGGAGGGTTCCAGCTGAGCTCGCCAAGCATTTCGGCACTATGAGTCCCACTTTTCAGCGGGACCTCAGAAGTCGCCACAAGAGAGCCCGCGGCATTGCGCAGTTCCAGGACAACGACCTGGTCAGCGCCGATCCCCTGCAAGGCGATCCCCGAGTCGATGCCGGCACCCGAGACGACGGGGGCCCGGAATTTCCGGAGAGCCTCGTTAGCAAGGACACCGGCCATTCCGAAACCACGAAACAGAATCACGCCCGAGAGCTGGCCGCCCGACACCACTCGATCGGACAGCACTCGGATCGACCCGGTTCTAAGCTCCCCTTTGCCGTCGGTTCGCAGCAGTTTAATGCCTCTCGGCGGGACCGCCACCTGCTTCTCTCCCTGGACCTCTGAGCCGTCGAGATCGACTCTCAACGGGCTTCCGTCGTCAGCCGCCAATTCGATCCGTGCATTGGCAGCAGACCTCGGGTTGAGATTAAAAAGAGCAAGATCGCTCGAGATGGTAGCACCACCCGCGGTGCCGTCACCAAACTGTGCGAAGTAGAACGAATCAGGCTCCTCCGAGATTCTTACGGGAAGGGTCGCGAAGACCCCCGCCCCGCTCAGGATCGCAACTGCGGCGAAATCGGATGCGCCGGACCCGGACAGGGTACCGGTGAACGCGGTTAGGTCAGGGACAGGGTCCCAACCGAGCTCGGTGATAAAACCAGCCCAGTGGCCTTTGGCTGCCAAGGGCTTGGCCGCTCGTCCGACCACTGTCCCCGCCTCGTCCCGGAGCTCGAATTGCAGGCTCTGCGCCTGGCCCAGGCCCATTAACGCCACACCCGAATTCAAGCCCGATCCGGTGAAGACCGGCACCGTGAACTTCCTTGTCCGGGAATTCGCCTGCACTCCGGCGGTGCCGAATCCTCGAAACAACGTGGTGCCCGAAACCTCGCCATCGGATACGATCCTCACCGAACCCGTGCGCAACGGGCCCTGGCCGTCGGTTTCAAGACTCATCAAGCCATTTGCCGGAACGTCGATCTCCACGAACCCAGGGTACTGGATCCCGTTCAAATTCACTTGCAGTCTATCTCCCTCGTCACCGAGGATCTCCACACTGGCGTGTGCCGAACGTGTCGGATTGAGGTTATAGAGCAGGATCGTGCTGGAGACGGACGCATGCTCTTGAGCCCCGTTCCCGAACTGGGCGAAGAAGAGCTCCTTGGTGTCGGCTAACCGGGCAACAAAGGCGTCATGCAAGCCGCCCCGGAAGGCGGAAGATAGCGGGTGCACGACCGGGAGAGAAACTGACTTCGTATCTCCTGTAACATAGGCGCTCCCGTCAGGCCCGACCGCGATATCGTAGGCCCAGTCCTCATTCTCGCCGCCAAGATATGTTGAGTACTCCACGCTTCCGGACGCGCCAGTTGCATCCACGTCGACGTCCAGAGCCACTTCGTCTCCGGAACCGCCCAGGAAGGACGAGTATTCGAGCGATTGCCCCTGGCTGCTGAACCTGGCCACGAATGAATCGACTCTGAAAGTCTCGCCGCCGCCGAAGGCCGGTTGGAAAGCCTTCTGAGTCGGGAAATTGAGCGACTGCGTGCCCCCGACCACTATGGCTTCACCCGACGGCATTACCGCCACTCCGAAGGCAGAGTCGTCGCCCGTCCCCCCCAGCAAAGTCGAGAAAACCAGTGACGATGTCTTTGTGTCCAACCGGGCCAGGAAAGCATCGCTTTCGTAGTAATTCCCGCCCTTGTGCCGGTCCTGGACAGCGTCTTTCACAGGGAAATAGATCGAATTCGTGCCCCCGACGATCGATACCTGGTCAGGAGCGTGTACAGCCAAGGCGAAAGGAATCTCATTTATGCCCCCGCCAAAGTAACTTGAAAAGAGCAGCTGCGAACCGTCCCCGCTTAATTTGCAGACGTACGCATCCCAGAAGCCACCTTTGGATGGCTGGTATGCATTAACCGTCGGGAAGTCCGAAGACCGCGTCTCACCTGCGATATAGATGCTTCCCGAGCGGTCCAGCGCGATGTCGCCGCAGTAGAGATTCTCGTTGTCCTGTCCACCGAGGAACGCGGTGAAGATCAACTCTGTCCCTTGTGGGTTGAGTTTTGCGACAAAGACGTCCAATTCTGCGGAAGGGTGCGGCGTCGGTTCGGATACGAGGAACTGGCTGGATTGGGTCTTACCTGTTACGTAGATACAGCCCTCGGTATCGACAGCGATCCCCTGCCCTATGTCCCTCCCGCTGCCTGCGATGTAGGTGGAGTAGCTGAGCACCGGATCGATTACCAGGGGGCGTTGGCTGTCGTACGGGCCAGGCTTGAAGCGGACCAGGTTGGCGTGTTCCAGCACATAGTCGCCTCGGATCTCATGGCGACGACCCTGACGGTCTTCCTGATACATCGTCGGCTTATGCAGCCGGATCTCCTCCCGCCCCAGGCGGATGACAAGATTGCCCGAGGAATCCAGTCGCAGGCTCTCGACATCAGGAAAGCGCAAGGCGATGACCGACGGATCGACCTCAGGCTGCACCAGGAAGTCGAACTCGAGGGAGTCTTGATTCCCGTAGAAGAGCATGTCAACGCCTGCATACACCCGGTGCAGGCGAACCTTGCGGTAGTTCGAGATGCCCGATCGCCACTTGTTCGGGTCATTTCCCAGGAAGTAGTGACTGACGCCCGGGAGCCGGTCCTCACCATGGGCCTCGGCGTCCGGACTCGCCCCGTTCTAAGCCAATCTTCAGAAGGAAAAGCGTCGATTATGGCAACGGTGGGTCACGTGGTAGATGTAACCCGGCAGGATGTAGCGATTGGAGCGGGGCACGCCGTAACCTCCGCGTCCGAGTCTGCTCCACCTTAGAACGCAGAATCAA
>RPQK01000268.1 GCA_003819755.1 Acidobacteriota bacterium
CTCCGCAGCTGCCTTCCGAGGTGGTGCAGCGCGGCGTATCCGTGCGAAAAAGCTCGAGCAGCATGCTGCTCGTCCTCAATCTCTACTCCCCTAACGGAACGTACGACGACGTTTTCCTGGGCAACTATGCCGGCATCTACCTGAAAGACGAGCTGGCCCGGGTCCCGGGGGTGGGTGACGTGAACATCTTCACGGCCCGTGATTACGGCATGCGCATCTGGCTGGATCCCGACCGCATGACCAGCATGGGAATCGGCGTCGATGAAGTGACCAAGGCCATCCGCGACCAGAACATCCAGGCGGCGGCCGGCCAGATTGGGGCCGCCCCGTCCGCGGCCGATCAGCAGTTTCAATACTCGATACTTTCTAAAGGGAGGCTCACCGAGGAATCCGAGTTCAAGGACATCATCGTCCGAGCGAATCAGAACGGCTCCCTGGTCCGGATTAGCGATATTGCAAGAGTCGAGCTCGGGGCGCAATCGTACAACTCGTTCGGACGGCTTAACGGAAAACCCTGCGTCATCATGGGCATTTTCCAACTTCCCGAGGCCAACGCCCTGGATGTCGCCAACGGTCTGCACGCCGCCCTGAAAAAGCTGTCTGATCAGTTTCCGGATGACATGGAGTACAGCATCATCCGCGATGAGACGCTGTTCATCAAGAGATCGCTTTTTGAGCTGGTCGAGACGCTGTTCATCGCGCTGGGCCTCGTCGTCCTGGTCGTCTTCGTCTTTCTCCAAGACTGGCGGGCGACGATCGTCCCGCTCGCCGCTATTCCCGTCTCGCTCGTCGGCACTTTTGCCTTTCTGCGAATGTTCGGCTTTTCCATCAACTCCCTCACCTTGTTCGGCTTGGTCCTGGCGATCGGTCTGGTGGTTGACGACGCCATCATCGTCATCGAAAACGTGCAACGCCACATAGAACAAGGACTACCCCCGCTAGAGGCGGCACGAGTCGCGATGGGAGAGGTGACGGGGCCCATTATTGCTTCGGCACTGGTGCTGGCTGCTGTTTTCGTTCCGGTCGCCTTTTCGCCTGGAATCACCGGGGAGCTTTACCGCCAATTCGCTGTTACGATTGCGGTCTCATTCGCGATTTCGGCTTTCGTCGCCCTGACCTTGAGCCCGGCGCTTTGCGCGCACCTGCTCCGCAAAGAACCGCCCCGGCCTATTTTCTTCCTCAGGTGGTTCAACACAGCCTTCCTGTGGGGGACCGGCGGCTACAAGTTCGGGGTGCGTATCGTCGCCCGGCACCTGATCATCATGGTGGTTCTGTTCGGCGTCGTCGCGGCGGGCGTTTACGTGATGTATAACCAGATGCCCAAGGGCTTCTTGCCGACGGAAGACCAGGGAGTCATTTTCGCAAACGTCCTGCTCCCGGACGGCGCCTCGCTGGCACGAACCGGGACCGTGACCCGGCAGATCGAGAATTCCATTCAGACCATTCCGGGGATCTTCCGCATCAACACGATAGGCGGGGCGGGTGGCGCCAATGCGGCCCGGATCATCATCGGCCTCGACGATTGGGATGAGCGGAAGACGCCTGATCTATCGATGAACAGTATTTTGGGTCAACTCCGGAGGAAGGTTGGAAGCATCCAAGGAGCCATGATGTTTGCGTACCAGGTGCCTCCGATACGGGGATTGGGCCAGACCGCCGGCTTTGAGCTTCAACTCGAGGACCTTACAGGCGGGGACCCGCGGACTTTGGCCGAGACGATGCGTGCCTTGGTGATCGCCGGCAACCAGGATCCGCGAATCCGCAACATGTTCAGCACCTACCAGGTGAACGTGCCGCAACTGCGTTTGGTAGTGGACCGCAAGCAAGCACAGGCGCTTGGTGTTCCAGTCGGCGATGTCTTCCGCACGCTTCAGACGCAGCTGGGTTCCCTCTACGTAAACGACTTCAACAAATTCGGCCGCGTCTTCCGCGTCATTGTCCAGGCAGAAACGCCGTATCGCAGCGCACAGCGGGACATAGGCCGACTCTACGTCAAGAGCGGGACCGGCTCGATGGTTCCTCTTAACACGCTGGTTACGCTGGAGCCGAGGGTGGGCCCGGAGTCGATCAACCGATTCAATATGTATCGTGCCATCACGATAAACGGCGAGCCTGCGCCGGGTTACAGTTCAGGCGACGCCATGAATGCCGTTAGAGAGATCGCGGGACGGGTGCTTCCGAGGAACATGAAGATCGACTGGTCTGGAATGTCGTATCAGGAGCAGGAGAGCGGCTCTCAGGGACCAATCCTCTTTGGGCTCGCACTGCTCTTCTCTTACCTGTTCCTGGTCGCCCAGTATGAGAGCTGGAGCATACCGGGTGCGGTCATGCTTTCGGTCCCGGTCGCGGTTCTCGGCGCCCTTGTGGGTCTTGCCATCGCCGGGCTGACCCTCGACCTTTACGCGCAAATAGGCTTGGTCATGCTGGTCGGTCTCTCGGCGAAAAATGCGATTCTGATCGTCGAGTTCGCACGAGTCCTGCGCGAGGAAAAAGGCCTCTCTATCCTGGAGTCTGCTATCGAGGCGGCCCGGTTGCGGTTCAGGCCGGTCGTCATGACTGCCCTGGCCTTCATCCTGGGCGTCGCGCCGCTCGTCTGGGCCACCGGCGCCGGCTCCATTGCGCGACGGTCGCTTGGAACGACGGTCTTCGGCGGGATGATCGCGGCCACCGTGATCGCGATTCTTCTTGTCCCCGCCTTCTTTGTGGTCACGCAGTCGGTGCGCGAGTGGGTGCACCGGCCGCGCGAGAGGAAGACGGCTGACAGCTGACGAAGAATCCTGTGAATCCTGTTAATCCTGTCTGGAACCCTTTTGACAGGATTAACAGGATTAACAGGATTCTTGGTCAGCTGTCAGCGAGCTACCGCACCAATGTTCCCGCAATAATCTCCACCAACTGCTCGGCTTCACGAATGAAGGCGTCGAGCTCTTCCGGCTTGACCCGGCGCATTCCGCGGTAAACGGCGATCCACTCTCCCGCACCCTCGACCGACCACTCGGTCCGCTCCCGGAGTTGGAGCCTCACCGGCATTCTAAAAATCTCCTTGATCCGCTCCTCGTTGTCCCCGCGAAGCAGGTACCGGGAGGAGAACTCGGGGTCTTCGGGAAAATCAATATCCTGATACCCGAACCAGGAAGCAATTTTGTGAGAAATTCCCTCCGGGCGGAGTTCAAACCCAGGTACAAACAGGTGCGGGAACCGCTGCAGCACGACCGTTACAGAGTACTGACTGGACGATTTCCCGCCTCCCTGTCTCCAGGAGAAGTCAACGATTACCGTCTCTTTGCGGTCGGTTCTGCGCGACAGGACGTTTCTCAAGCGCCGCGACCGCCCTCTTTTGAAGAGATTAAGATCTCGGTATTGCTCACTCTCCAGATCCCGGTCTTCCTCAAAAGTGTAGCCGAGCAGTGCCGCCTTTTCACGCATCTGCTCGCGTCGACGCCTCTCACCGCGGATCGCGAAAAACAGCACCAGGAAAATCACGCCGACCACGCCCAGGACCAGATACAGCTCAGGTACGTTCACGCTGCCTCCAGATTCTGGGATACTCTACTGCTGCGTGGGGACTGGATCAACTGCGAAGCGCGCTGGGAGCGCGGCCGCCTCAGCGCTGCTCCCAACGCGCTTGACACGCTCTGGCGTTTCAGCTTACACCTGATTCAAGGACGGAGCAGGAATATGGTCAAACTCAGCTACTATTTCGGTTTTGCCGCTCTTGCCCTGACGCTCCTGGCTGCTCCGGCCTGTGGCGGCGAGTCAAAAGAAACGCGCTCAGGGGCTGTGACTCTCGTCCTCGGGGCCTACACCACGCCCCGTGAAGCCTACGGCCGATCCATCATCCCGGCATTCCAGAGGTTCTGGAAAAACAAGACCGGTCAGCAGGTCGATTTTCGGCAATCCTATCAGGGCAGCGGCGCTCAAGCCCGCGCCGTCATCAGCGGATTCGAGGCGGACGTCATCGCCCTCTCGTTGGCCGGAGACGTAGAAAAGGTCGCGAAAGCCGGTCTGATTACTCACAACTGGGAGCAGAAGCCGCACGACGGGATTGTCAGCACATCGATCGTGGTGCTGGCCGTGCGTCCAGGTAATCCGAAGGGGATTCGAGATTGGACTGACCTCGTGCGCCCGGGATTGAATGTCCTGACACCCGACCCCCGGACTTCCGGCGGAGCCATGTGGAACATCGCCGCAATCTACGGCGCTGCCCTACGGGGATTTACGGGCGTAGAGAAGGGGAACCGGGAAGCGGCCGCCGGCTTCCTGAAATCCGTCTTCAATAACGTCTCCATCATGGACAAGGGCGCCCGCGAATCGATAACCAACTTCGAAAAGGGCATCGGAGATGTGGCCATTACTTACGAGAACGAGGTCCTCGTAGGGCAGGCTGCGGGCCAGAAGTACGAATACATCATCCCGCGCTCGACGATTCTGATTCAAAATCCGGCAGCACTGGTGGACAGTTACGTCGACAAACACGGAACGCGTGGCGTGGCCGAAGCATTTCTCGAATTCCTCTGGAGCACAGAGAGCCAGAGAGCTTACGCCCAACACGGCCTCCGCCCCGTCGACGCGGCGGTCGCCGCAGAAGTCGCGTCCAGATACCCGGCCGTTGAGGATCTCTGGCCAATCGATTCCCTCGGCGGCTGGCCACGCGTGACGACCGAGATCTTCGGCGCCGAAGGAATCTACACGCGCGTCTACCAGGATCTCCATCGAAGGGGTCAATGACACCATCAGACTCCGACCAGGTCGCCGCTACTGTCTACCTGCGGCGCCCTTGGGGAAAATGGGGACTTCGGACCACCGCTGCGACTTATCTCGGCGCGATGATCGTCGTTCCGATCATGGCCATTCTTCACTCGGGCCTAGAAGAAGGCCTGGGGCGGTTTTGGCAGTCGATTAGCGAACCGATAGCAGTCGAAGCCCTCTACCTGACCCTGCTGACGGCCGCAATTACGACGCTGATTAACGCATTCATGGGCACCATGGCCGCGTACGTCCTGGTGCGTCACAACTTCCCCGGGCAGCGCCTCCTGAATGCGTTGATCGACATGCCGTTCGCCGTGCCTACCCTGGTTACCGGCGTAATGCTCGTTGTTTTGTATGGCCCTCAGGGACTGTTCGGGCAGTGGTTGGCCCCCCACGGCATCGAGATCGTCTTCGCCAAGCCGGGAATCGTTCTGGCCCTGCTGCTGGTCACTTATCCGTTCACGGTTCGCAGCGTTCAGCCTGTTTTGCTGGCGATGGAGCTCGATCAGGAACAGGCGGCGTACACGCTGGGGGCTTCCCGGTGGACCGCCTTCTGGCGGATTGTGTTTCCTTCCCTCCTCCCCGCCATCTTGACCGGCTCGCTCCTGACCTTTGCCCGGGCAATCGGGGAATTCGGTTCTATCGTCGTGGTTTCGGGCAACATTCCCGGCCGCACGCTCACGGCTCCTGTCCACATTTTCGGCCTCATTGAATCGGACAACCAGAAGGCCGCCAGTGCCATATCGATCCTCCTGTTGGGCTTGTCGTTCTCGCTCGTCTTGATTGTCGACTGGCTGCAGAGGAGAAAGGAGGCAGGCCGTGCCAGAGTCTGAGAAACAGGCTCGCACGAGAGGCGCAGAAGCCGGCCGGTTCAGCCTGCCTGTCGTACTCGTGCTCTTGTATACGGCTGTGCTTTTGCTCGCGCCCATCGTCGCCATTACCTGGGGCGCCCTTTCGGCCGGTCTTGGCGTAGCCTATCAACAGTTGACCTCTCCCGATGCCCTGCACGCTCTCAAGCTCACGCTGATCCTGGGGG
Organism: Acidobacteriota bacterium; assembly: GCA_003819755.1. Classification (GTDB taxonomy): domain Bacteria; phylum Acidobacteriota; class UBA6911; order RPQK01; family RPQK01; genus RPQK01. The sequence goes on from RPQK01000268.1 coordinate 5,786, forward strand.
TTTCGGCAAGCCTGCTCAACGCCGTCCTGGGGCTGTGCACCGCCTGGGTCCTGGTCCGGGACAAGTTTCGGGGACAGTTCTTCCTGAACGGCCTCATCGACCTGCCATTTGCGATTTCCCCCGTGATCGCCGGCCTCATGCTGATTCTGCTCTTCGGACGTGGAGGATGGTTCGAGGCCCTCCCCAGGGGGTTGGGAACCCCCATCGTGTTCGCACTCCCGGGCATGTTCCTGGCAACCGTCTTCGTTTCGCTGCCGTTTGTCGTCCGGGAAGTTATGCCGGTGCTCAGGCACCTGGGGACCGAAGGGGAGGAGGCAGCTTATACTTTGGGGGCGTCCCGTTGGCAAACCTTCTGGCACATCACGCTTCCCGCTATCAAATGGGGCCTGCTCTACGGGGTGTCGCTGACTTTCGCCCGAGCCCTGGGTGAGTTCGGCGCCGTACTCGTCGTGGGCGGGGGGGTAAGCGGAATGACCGAAACGGCGACGCTGTTCATCTTCCGCTCGATGGACGACCGCAACTACGCCGCCGCTTACTCCATGGCCCTGGTCCTCGCCCTTATCTCCTTCGCCCTCCTGATGCTGATCGAACTGTCGAAGAGCAAACTGAAACAGAGGTAGTTGCCGGTTGCGGGTTGCCTGTAACCTGTAACCGGCAACCGGCATCCGATAACTGCATGGACAGCACCTGGCTCAGCGCCGATGCGCGGCTCATAGTTGCCGCGAAGACCGTCCGAACCCTGGGATACGGGCTCCTCAGCGTCGCGCTCGGCTCCTACCTGGAAGAAACCGGTGTGCCACCGGGGATGGCGGGCCTCATCCTGACTACCGCTCTCCTCGGTTCGGCGGCTCTCACCCTCCTGATGGCCTCCCGCGCGGATAGGTTCGGCCGGAAGCGGACGCTCGAGCTCAGTACCTTGCTGATGGTTGTCAGTGGACTCGTCTTCGCTGCGGCGCCGGGGCCCTGGGGACTCCTCGCTGCAGCCCTGACGGGAACCGTAAGCGCGACTTCAGGAGAGGTCGGACCCTTTGAAACAGTCGAGCAGGCGATGCTGCCGCAGATCGCTTCCGATCGAGACCGCAACCGGCTGTTTGGTTGGTATCACACGCTCGGAGCCATTGCCGTAGCGACAGGGGCGCTGGCCGCTGCTCTTCCCGGGTGGGCCGAGCATACGCTGCAAACATCGCCTCTGGCCGGCTACCGTCTGGTGTTCGTCTTGTACGCGGTACTCGGGCTGATTTCCCTTGTCCTCATTTCCCGGCTGAGCGAGAAGGTAGAGCCGGTGCAGTCCTCCCAGATCCGCCCTGCCCGCGGCTTTCGGCTTCACAAATCCCGCTCCATCGTCATGCGGCTAACGGCCCTCTTTGCTGTGGACGCCCTTGGCGGCGGCTTCGTCGTGCAGAGTTTCCTTGTCTACTGGTTTTCGCTGCGGTTTGGCTTGACGAGCGTAGAACTTGGGCCGCTCTTTTTCGCAGTCAACGTTCTGAAGGCCGTGTCCTATCCGCTGGCCGTTTGGCTGGCGAATCGGATCGGGCTGATCAACACCATGGTCTTCACCCATCTTCCCTCAAACCTGCTCCTCATCGGCATAGCCTTGGCGCCTGGTCTTCGACTTGCCATCGTTCTGCTGCTCGCGCGCCACCTCCTGGCCCAAATGGACGTGCCCGCACGCAGCTCATACGTGGTCGCCATGGTGGACGCCGATGAGAGAACTGCGGCCGCCGGAATCACCAGTGTCGTGCGGCCAATGGCGCAGTCAATCAGCCCGGTCATTGCCGGCCTCGTCCTTCAGTGGTCGGGTTTCGGACTGCCTTTTTTCCTCGCTGGCGGCCTGAAGATCATCTACGACCTGTCGCTCTACGCAAGCTTTCGATCGCACCGCGCTCCCGAGGAACGCCAAAGGTGACAGAGAATTGGATTTGGCGTTGAAGCGAGTTTTTGCCATTTTTTTCGAACCGGATCTAAAGAAAACCTCATTTATGTTGAATAGAAGGGTGACGTGCTCAAAAGCGGAGCACACTGAGGAGGAAAGATGAGCAAGACGCTGTTTGGTTTGATTCTCGGAGGTTTTCTTGGAATATTTGACGGGCTCACGGCTTTGATTTCGGCGCCGGAAACGGCTCCGTACATTACGAGCATCGTGATAGGCTCGACGATCAAGGGAGTGATCGCGGGTGTCCTGATTGGATACTTTGCAAGGAAAGTGAATTCCCTGCTCCTGGGCATTGTCTTTGGCGTTGCGGTGGGATTGCTTCTGGCGTTCCTGGTGGCGCTGATGCCGAGCGAAACCGGTGAGCACTACTACTGGGAAATCATGCTTCCCGGGGGCTTGGTCGGTTTGATCGTCGGCTATGCGACCCAGAAGTACCGCTCCCGGGAGCTGGCTTCTGTCCGAAAGGAGTCGAACTATGCGTAGGACACTCATGTGGAGTCTGGTATTCGCACTGATGCTGGCGCCGGTTATGCTCGCGGTTAAAGCGGATTCCGGCGCGTCACTGGCCCCCGATACGCAGGCGGCCTGGGACAACTTAAAGAAGCTTGATGGAGAGTGGGAAGGGACGGGGAATGGTTCACCGGCGAAGGTGATCTACCGGCTCGTTTCCAACGGTAACACCGTGATGGAGACGCTCTTCCCCGGCACCCCGCACGAAATGATCACCATGTACCATCTTGACGGGCCGCAGTTGGTCCTGACCCATTATTGCGCTGCGGGAAACCAGCCGAGGATGACGCTCGACAAGAGCGGATCAAAGCCCGGGTACCTGGTTTTCGCGTTTTCAGGCGGATCGAACATGGACCCCAAGAAGGATGGGCATATCCATTCGGGCCGAATCAAGGTTCTCGACCTCGACCACATCGAGAGCGAGTGGGACTATTTCGAGAACGACAAGCTCGGCCACAGCATGAAGTTCGTGCTGGCCAGGAAGCGGTAGAACGTTTCCCGAAGTTTTTATCCACTAATTACACGAATTACACGAACTAACGCGATAGGTTCGCGTTAGTTCGTGTAATTCGTGTTACAACCGTAACACTTGATCGCACCGCGCGTGCAAGTTTGGTTCTGCGCGGCTGTAATTAGTAGTGATATTTGAATTTGGTTCAATTTCTTTCAACCGGCTCTTGTCAGATGTTCGACGGTGGCGGCACTCGCGCTCTGAAGTGTGCTGATCAGAATATCGAATGTCGAATGTCGAATGTCGAAGGAAGGGAAGCCTCTCATCTGAACGCTGTCATCGACGAAAACAACCAGCTAATCTCTATATTCGTCTCCAGCATCAAG
>RPQK01000269.1 GCA_003819755.1 Acidobacteriota bacterium
AAGCGCCCCCCCGCGAAGCCACTCGGGTACTTCCCCTCGTCCTCGACCCAGACGCGCATGCCCCGCGCCTTGGCTTCCTTGACCGCGAGCGCCACCCGGTTAAACCAACCGTCTGTCAGATAGCCGCCGGGCATGTTGTAGCCCGCCTCGATCATCACCTGGGTGAAGCCGTGCGCCTTGATGTTGTCGAGATCGCGCTTGATGATGGCCTCGTCGACATCGCCGTCCCAGCCCCACCAGAGGATCACGCCGTATTCCGGCGGCGGCGACTTGAAGAGGCGGGCGGCTTCCGCAACGCTTGGATTGCTCAACTTTTGCCAGGGTTCGGCAGCGAAGACGGCGGCGGGAAGGAGGGTCAACATCAACCAGACGAGCATTCTTCTCATGCGGCACGCTCCCAACTTACCTGTCCCGGTGTCACACCAGCCTCAGGCCGGTGATTTCGAATCGTTCGTAGCTTAGCGAACAACGCCCTGGCCTAAGCAACTAGAAACTGGAGGAAACTCGATTTTTCGCATCGCAGCACGATAAGGCCTGGCGACTTGCTCACGCCGGAGGCGGGAGAGGAGAGTAGCCGGGGGTGGAGCCGTTTGTGCAGGCGCGCATTCTTGCTAAAGGGCCAGCCGTGCCCAACCAATACTGTGACGGGGTCCCGAAATGCGTCTAAGGAGCAGGGCAGGGCTGCTCCTCACACGAACGCGTGGCGATTTGGGCAACAAGTCCTCCCGCTCTCACTTCCCGACTGGCATCAGTTTCGTTCGCCTTGCGAAAAACTCATGACCCTGCGACTTGGCTGTCTCATGCGTCGCGGACCTGCATCACAGCTGACAAATTTGAGACAAACAGCCAAGCTTAGTTGGACACGCCGCTCTCAATCGGGTATGCTCCGCGATCAGAAGGAAAAAGTAATTGCATATTCTGCTACATGTTCCTGACAATCAGATAACAAAGAATTTCCTCCCACAATTGTGGCCGTTTCTTCTCAAGAACCTCACCCCAAGCGAACACCAGGTGACGATCATCGACGGCAATGTTGTCCACTGGGATGAAAGCGAAATTGTGGAATTTGTGCGCACCCAGGGGGTGGACCTGGTCGGCATGGGATTCATGACTCGCATGGCCCAAAAGGCTTATCGATTGGGCCGGGCGATTCGGACCGAAACCGATGTTCCAGTCGTTTTCGGCGGGCCTCACGTGACAGCCGTGCCGGAAGAGGCGCTCGGTCGTACGGGCGAGCAGCAAAGCGCAGATTCCGTGGTATTAGGCGAAGCGGACCTCCTGTGGCCGCTCGTCGTGGAGGACGTCGCCCGAGGACGACTGCAGCCCACCTACCGCGCCGGAGAAGGGGGCGCACCTTCAAGCAAACCGAGCCTGGCCGATTACCCAATGATCCGCTGGGACGAGGCGGACCTGACACGTTTCAATCTGATGCGTTGCGTGCCGAACGGAGTTCGACGTCTTCTGAAAGCCATGTCCGTGCCTTTTGAGCGGGCTTACCTCTTCCCGGTTGAGTCGGGGCGCGGCTGCCCGTACGGCTGCGATTTCTGCACCGTGACCGGCTTTTTCGGTGACCACCTTCGCTTTCGCTCCAACGAGAGTGTGATCACCGAGCTGCTGCAAATTAAGGCAATTGCGAAGCGAGACAAAGCACTGGCGATGGTCTTCTTCATCGACGACAACCTGGCGATCAATCGTCGGCGTATTAAGTCCCTCCTGCGCGAAATGATTCAACGCGACGCCTGCCTGCCCTGGGTGGGTCAGATCAGTATCAATCTCCTCCAGGATGAAGAGCTTGTTCAGCTGATCGCGGCCACCGGCGGACGATGGATCTTTGTCGGGCTCGAATCGCTGGAGCCGGAGAGTCTCAAAGCCGCAGGAAAGCGTTTCAACAGGCCCGAGGAGTACCGGAAGACGCTGAATCTGCTGGCTAAGAATAACATCTACGCGATCACATCGTTCATTGTGGGGATGGAGGGCGACCGTCCGGGCGTTTCTAACCGGATTGCGGAGGAAGTAGTAAACTGGCCTCCGGGGCTTCCCGTCTTCGGGCTGCTCACGCCTTTCCCCGCGACCCCTTTGTACGCGCGCCTGGAGAGCGAGAACCGACTGACGAGGCCGAGACACTGGCTCGATTTCCATCCTTTCGAGATCACCTTCTCGCCGCAACATCTCTCCGCGGAACAGGCACACAACGAGGTGCGCAATTCCTGGCAAAAGGCATACCGGCCAGCCTCCTTTTGGCGAACTCAGAAATGGATGCTGGAGAACCGAAAACCTTTCGCTCAACAGTTGACCCTGTTTATCTCCCGTCTGCTGTTTCGGGGGATCTACTTTCCGCAGATGACTCGCGCGAGTTGGTTCCGACTCCTGGCTCGAAACATCGTCACTATTGCCAGCCTGGTTGTGAGTGGCCTCGATATCCGGGGAGATCGGCCCCAGCCGCAAACCGTACCCCGTCCGTCTGTTCACCTGCCTGGGGACACGCCCGGCTGGTCAGCGGAGAGCTGAAGCGCGGTCTTGTCCCGCGCCCATAGTCTCTCGTCTTGACATGCTATACTCGGAGGAGTTTGACTGACGCGCCCACCTCCTAAGATCCGTCTCCAGTTGGGCATCGACCGCCGTCAAATGGACCGGAACTACCTGTTAGCGGCCAGGAGCCGGGAGCCAGTGCCGCCTTTCAAGGAGGATGGATGACAGGAAGGATCGAACAACTAGCCACAGCAGATAGCCCCGGCGTCATCACAACCAAAACAGGGCGGAATACATTCCGGTACTCTTACCAGTTTGCATCTGGCGGCATAGAATTGCAGGTGGGCCGGCTGGTCGCTTTTGAGCTCGAAAAGGGTAACATCGAAACGGCGATAAACGTCTGTGCGATAGAGGCCGGAGAGTCCCCGACGGTTCCTGGCCGAATTCCGGAGATCCGATATGAGGGTTTCGAGCAGAAGAACGACGTCCGATCGTTCAGGTTTCGCGCGTGGCGCACCGGCGAGGAGAACCAGGACATCGTGGTAACTGCCGAGATGGCTTTATTTCGCAAGTACGGGATTACCATTCAGGAAGGTCCCGGACTTTGTTTGCGCCTCGTCGAGGCCGAGTTGCAGCAATCCAACCCAATCCCAACGGGCCTTTGGGAGCGGAAGCTGACAGCCGACGAGATGATCGCACACATCGGCCGCCAGCGGATCCCTGCGAAAAGAAGAAGCTGATCCCGTTCACGTTCACCGTTATTCCGTTCACCGTTATTCGGTTGACGGTTCATGGCTTAATCGGGACCGCCAACTGTGAACCGGGCTCGTTTGCTGCACTCCGGAACTTCCTCAAACGGCTTCAGCGCGACAGGCTCTCGCCCCACGACCGGTCGAGCTCACCCGGCTCGCCTTTCTTCCAGGTCCTCGCGGTGTGCGCCTCCCGGCATTGACCGGTCGGCCGTTCGAAACCGGTTTCGGCGTTTCGTAATCAAACCCTCTCACAGTCGCCCGTTCCAGCCGTGCTCCCAGAACGCGTTCGATTGCTTTAACCGAAGGCCCGTCCTCGGGGGTGACGAGTGTGAAGGCATCACCAGTTCGCGTGGCTCGGCCAGTGCGTCCGATGCGGTGGATATAGGCGTCGACCGTGTCCGGCATGTCGTAATTGATGACATGAGAAATGCCTTCGACGTCCAACCCACGGGCGGCGATATCCGTCGCCACCATGATCCGGTACTCCCCGCTCCGGAAGCCGCGGAGTGCGGCCTCGCGCTGGCCTTGGGTGCGATCCCCGTGCAGGCTGGTCACGTTATAGCCCGCTTGTCCTACCTGTCGCGCGACCCTGTGTGCGCGGTGTTTGGTACGTGTAAAAACCAAAACTGAACCTGGATCGGTCGTCTCCAGAAGGTCGAGGAGGAGCGCCGTCTTAAGGTGCGGCGCCACCGGAAAGATGGCATGAGCCACGGTCTGTGCCGGCCGGCTGATTCCTACGGCTATTCGCTGGGGTTGTCGCATCGTCTCCGCGGCCAGCCTCTCGATCTCTTCGGGGAATGTCGCCGCGAACAGCAACGTCTGACGGCTTGCGGGCAGATAGCGGAGAATTTTCGATACGGACGGTAGAAAGCCCATATCGAGCATCCGGTCAGCCTCGTCAAGCACCAGGATTTCCGTTCCGGAGAGATCGACCCGGCGCTCGCCGAGATGATCGAGAAGTCGACCCGGGCAGGCGACCAGAATCTCGACCCCTTGGCGGAAGGCTTTGAGCTGGGGACTGGCGTTCACACCACCGAAAACCGTGGCGCTGCGCAATGGGGTTCCGAAGCTGAAAGCCTTGATCACCTCGTCGATTTGTATCGCCAACTCGCGGGTCGGGGTGATGACGAGCGCTCGGACCCGACCTCGCGGTCCTTGCAGAAGTCTATTCAAAATAGGCAGGACGAACGCGGCCGTCTTGCCTGTTCCAGTCTGGGCCGTCCCGATCAGGTCGCCTCCAGCCAGGGCCGGCGGAATGGTCGCGGATTGAATGGGAGTAGGCGCGCGGTAGCCAGCCTCACGGATCGCGGGCAGCAGGCGTGAATCGAGGTTAAAGTCACTGAAAGTCACAAGAATTCCTTAGGTTGTATCAGAAGTCCGGCGGATGTCAGGAGAGCTCAGAAAGCTCGAACGGTGACAGAAGCACTGACCGCTGAGATGTGAAGGGCCTATCGTACGCGTGAAGCACGAGCGCTGTCAAACAACTCTGGGGAATCGGAGAGGCCGAAAAACAAATAAAAGCCCCCCGGCAACTGATTGCCGAGGCCCGCGAGCGTGGGTATTTCTTACCAGCGCTTGGCAAGCAAAGGACCTCAAAGACCTCAACGACCTCAAAGACTAGAGAGCTGTTCTTGAGGCCCTGGAGGTCTTTGAGGTCTTTGAGGTCCTTGAGGTCCTTGAGGTCCTTGAGATCCGCGCCTCTCCCTTCTTGACCCCCCTCGATCGCTTGCAGTATCCTCCCCCGGAAAAATAGAATCCCATCTGGCATTCGGGGGACTACGGTGGCGGAATTGGGTTCTGGACGAGCTTCCCCTGAATTTGGAAGTTCTTCCCCCGGGAAGAGGAGTCTTTTCATGAAATCTGCCGGCGTTGTCCGTCCCTCGATCGTTGCCCTTGCTTTGCTTCTGCTGCTCTGTGCAGTCGCAACGAGCCTCGCCTCCGACGCGGCCTTGTGGCCCTACTGGAGGGGCCCTGCCGCAGACGGAATGGCCGTCGGAGACGCTCCGTTGAAATGGAACGACACGGAAAACGTCCGGTGGAAGACCCCGATTCCCGGCAAAGGGAACTCCAGCCCCGTGATCTGGGGCGAGAAGATATTCCTGACCACCGCCATCCCAACGGCGGCGCCTCCCAAGTCCGCCGCAGCCGCTTCCGCGGCGCCCGCCCAGCAACAACGTCGCCGGCCCGGCGGCGGCGCCGGCCCGCAGCCCGAACACAAGTTCGACGTCCTCTGCCTCGACCGGAAAACCGGAAAAGTGCTCTGGCAGAAGACTGCCAAGGTGGCAACGCCTCACGAGGGATATCACAGCACCTACGGCAGCTTCGCCTCCAACTCGCCGGTCACAGACGGGAAACGAGTCTACGCCTTCTTCGGCTCGCGTGGCGTCTACGCCTACGACATGGGAGGCAACCTGTTATGGGAAAAAGATTTCGGCGTTCAAATGCGCATAAAAATGGCTTTCGGGGAGGGAGTCGCGCCGGTTCTCCACGGGGACCGGCTCATCCTGAATTTCGATCACGAGGGATCCTCCTTCCTGGTGATGCTCGACGCAGCCTCCGGGAAGGAAATATGGAAAGTGGATCGCGACGAGATCACCAGCTGGGCCCCGCCGTTAGTTTGCGAGCACGAGGGGAAAAAGCAGATTGTCACAGCCGCCACGAAAAAGGTCCGGTCCTACGACTTCGCAAACGGCGCCCTGCTCTGGGAATGCAGCGGACTCGGATCCAATGTCATTCCCCAGCCCGTTATCCAGGACGACCTCCTTTTGGTCATGAGCGGTCATCGTGATCCCAACCTGATGGCGATCCGCCTGGGGCGCGAAGGAGACCTCACGGGCACCGACGCCATCGTCTGGACCCAGACCCGCGGGAACTCCTATACCCCCTCGCCGGTCCTCCACGATAACAAGCTCTACGTCCTGACCGATAACGGCTTCGTCAGCTGTTACAATGCGCGTACCGGCGAGCCTTACTATCAGCAAACACGGCTGCCTAAGGCTTACAACTTCAAGTCCTCCCCCGTGGGGGCGAACGGGAAGCTTTACCTGGCCAGCGAGAACGACGACATCATCGTGCTCGGTATGGGCGAGAAGTTCGAGGTCCTGGCGACTAACACCATGCCCGATTCGGTATTTATCGCTACGCCGGCCATCTCGGGAGGGGAGCTTTTTCTGCGGAGCCAGAGCCACCTCTACTGCATCTCGGAGAAGTGATTTTGAGGTACGTCCCATGCTGACTCGATTTTGCGTCCCCTTTCTCGTCGCCTGCCTCATTTCGCTCCCGCTCCTGGGCGGGGACTGGCCCCAATTCCGCGGTCCCAGCCGGGACAACATTTCGACCGAAACCGGACTGCTTCGAAGCTGGCCGGCAGGAGGCCCCAAGGTCCTGTGAAAAATCTCAGCGGCGCAGGGGTATGCGGGCGCGGCCATGAAAGGCGGCCGCGTCTACCTGAAGGGCTTTGCTGCGTAACCCCTTCGGGGTAAAGCACGCCTGGATTACGCAGAGAAGAGAAACGGATTTCTCCCGAAGAACGAATTCACCCTGGACATTGAAGTAACATAATGGACTCTTTGAACTGAAATGATTCGATTAACGATAGACGGCTGCCCGATCTCGGTCGAACCAGGATCGACGATTCTCGAGGCTGCGGACCGGCTCGAGATCCGCATCCCCACGCTCTGCCACATCGCGGGCTTCGAGAAGTCCGCCTCCTGCTTCCTGTGCGCAGTCCAGATCGAAGGACAGGCGAGGCTTTCGCCTTCGTGTGCAATGCCCGCCGCCGACGGCATGGTGGTACACACCAACTCGGACGAGGTGCGCGCCGCCAGGAAAACGGCGCTGGAGCTCCTGCTCTCCGATCACGTGGGGGACTGCATCGGCCCCTGCCGAACCGGGTGCCCGGCGCGGCTCGACATCCCGGGTTTCGTCACGCTCGTGGCACGAGGTGACTTCCGACGGTCCGCGGAGATTGGCTCGGACTTCCTCACCCTCCCCGCCGCGCTGGGCCGCATCTGCCCCCGTCTCTGCGAGCAGCGCTGCCACCGGTGCGAAAAGGGAGAACCCCTGTCGGTCGGCAATCTTCACCGCCTGGCCGGGGATCGCGACATCGCATCCGAAGCCCGCTACCTTCCGCGCAAGGAAAAGGCCACGGGGAAAAGTGTCGCCATCGTCGGTTCCGGGCCCGCGGGCCTGGCGGCCGCATATCACCTGCTCCGGCGCGGCCATGCGGCCGTCCTCTTCGACCGCCATCCGGAACCCGGCGGCATGCTGCGCTTTGGCATCCCCGCGTTCCGCCTGCCGCGTAACCTACTGGCCGAGGAGATCGCCGTCATCCGTCTGCTGGGCGGCGAGTTCCGTATGCAGAAGAGCCTCGGCCGCGACTTCACCCTGGACGATCTGCGGCACGACTTCGATGCCGTGTTCCTCGCAATCGGCGCGCAGGGGCTCCGCGGACTGGACTGCCCGGGCGAGGAGCTGGCTATGTCCGCGATCCAATTCCTCGAGAAGGTCGCAGTCGGCAGGCCGCCGGAGATCGGCGACGACGTCGTGATCCTGGGCGGCGGCAACACCGCTATGGACGCCGCGCGCTCCGCCGTGCGGCTCGGCGCGAAGAACGTCCGCGTCCTTTACCGCAGGACGCGCCGGGAAATGCCCTGCCTGATGGCGGAGGTGGAGGCGGCGGAGGCCGAGGGCGTCCAACTCGAAACCCTGGTCGCTCCCGAGCGGCTCGATCGCGCCCCCGATGGCCGCCTGCGCCTGATTACGATGCGTATGGAGCTCGGACCGCCTGATGAAAGCGGACGCCCGCGTCCCGTGCCGGTGCCTGGATCGGAAGTCCCCAGAGAGGCGAACTGTGTCATCGCCGCCATCGGCCAGATCGTGGAGACCGGCGAACTGGATGCCGCGGGCTTGGCGCTCTCGCAGCGCGGGGTCAAGGTCAACCCCGGGACGCTGGCCACTAACGTCGAGGGCGTGTTCGCAGGCGGCGATGTCGTCACGGGAGCGGACCTTGCCGTGCGCGCAGTCGCCGCCGGAAGGCTCGCCGCCGTCTCAATCGACCAGTACCTCGACGGCCGGCCGGTACAGGGCAACCCGGAGATGGTCAGCGTCGTGATGGGCAAGTTGAACGAGCAGGAGTTGGCGGAGTTCTTCCGTGAGATCGAGGAGGCCCCAAGGGCGCCGATGCCCGAGCTTCCCCTGGAAGAGCGTGTGACGAGCTTCGCCGAGGTGGCGCTCGGCCTCTCCGACGATGCGGCCATAGAGGAGGCTGGCCGCTGCATGAACTGTGGGTGCTGGAAAGCCAGCGTTTGCAGCCTCCGGCAGTATGCCACCGAATACGGCGCCGATCCGCTGCGCTTCGCAGGATCTCGCAGGAGTTTCCGCCGTGACTCCTCCCACCCGGAAATCGTCTACGAGCCGGGCAAGTGCATACTCTGTGGCGCCTGCGTCAAAGCGGCCGCCGAAAGCGGGTCCGGCATGGGACTCGCGATCGTGGGCCGCGGGTTCGACGCAAGCGTGGCAGTGCCCCTGAGGGGAACACTGATCGAGGCGCTTCCGAAGGCCGCCCGGCGCGTGGCGGAAGTCTGCCCCACGGGCGCCTTCTCATTGAAGGAAAACGGGAAGGCTGTCTGTTCTCAAGTTCGCTAGGAGGGGCAATACGCATTCCTTACCCCGAAGGGGTTACGTAGCAAAGCCAGGGTAGGCCGCAAAAGACGCGGCCAACCCTTATAGTTTCGGGGCTTTGCTACGTAACCCCTTCGGGGTAAGGAATGCGTATTGCCGAGCCTTGACGGACCTGAGAACAGCTGAATCAAAAATGAT